>NZ_JAUQTX010000025.1:0-39835 GCF_059803775.1 Azospirillum sp. UFLA03-27
GGCTGCGGGTGACCATCAACGGCCAGATCTCCGGCATCGGCACCGAACCGAAGTTCGAGGCCAAGGACGCCGCCAAGCGCCCGCTGGCCGAGCGGGTCTGGGCGGCCGGCGAGCCGTCCGACCGCACCGCCCTGCTGGCCTTCCTGCTGGAGTGGATCGAAGGGCGGCTGGACGGGGCGAAGCTGCTGGCCGCCGGCCACCGCGTCGTGCATGGCGGCACCCGCCACGCCGCCCCGGTGCTGCTGACCCCGGCGGTGATGGAGGAGCTTGAGAGCTTTATTCCGCTGGCCCCGCTGCACCAGCCGCACAACCTCGCCGCCATCCGCGCGCTGGCCGAGGCCCATCCGGAACTGCCGCAGGTCGCCTGCTTCGACACCGCCTTCCACCGCGGCCAGCCCTGGCAGTCGCAGATGTTCGCCATCCCGCGGGAGCTGACCGACGAGGGCGTGCGCCGTTACGGCTTCCACGGCCTGTCCTACGAGTACATCGCCCGCCGCCTGCCGGAGCTGGCGCCCGAACTGGCGGACGGCCGCGTGGTCGTCGCCCACCTGGGCAGCGGCGCCAGCATGTGCGCCATCCACGCCGGGCGCAGCGTGGACAGCACCATGGGCTTTACGGCGCTGGACGGGCTGCCCATGGGCACCCGCTGCGGCAACATCGACCCCGGTGTGCTGATCTACCTGATGCGCCAGAAGGGCATGGGCGCCGACGCCATCGAGAAGCTGCTCTACAACAAGTCGGGCCTGCTCGGCGTGTCGGGCCTGTCCAACGACATGCGCGCCCTGCTGGACAGCGCGGACCCGCAAGCCGAGGAGGCGGTGGAGCTGTTCTGCTTCCGCATCGCCAA
Source organism: Azospirillum sp. UFLA03-27 (assembly GCF_059803775.1). NCBI lineage: Bacteria > Pseudomonadati > Pseudomonadota > Alphaproteobacteria > Rhodospirillales > Azospirillaceae > Azospirillum > Azospirillum sp. UFLA03-27. Next base: position 848 of record NZ_JAUQTX010000025.1, read on the forward strand.
GGAGACGGGCGCGCTCGCCGCGTCGATGGGCGGCATCGATGCCCTGGTCTTCACCGCCGGCATCGGCGAGCGCTCCGCTCCGGTGCGGGCGCGGGTGGGCGACAAGCTGGCCTGGCTCGGCGTGGTCCTCGACCCGGCGGCGAACGAGGCCAACGGCCCGCTGATCTCCGCCCCGAACAGTCGCATCCCCGTCTACGTCATCCCGACCGACGAGGAGCAGATGATCGCCCTGCACAGCCGCAAGGCGCTGGAATCCGCCTGACCGGCGGTCCGTCCGGGGCCGCCGAATGAAGGCTGAATGAAGAAGGCCCGCCGTCGTGACGGCGGGCCTTCCTTTTGCGGGGGAGAGCGGTCGGCGTTTACAGACCTTTCCAGAGCTTCAGATACTCGATCAACTTGCGCGTGTGGAGCGGCGGCGGTTGGTGGAAGCGGGCAACCAGACCGGCCTGCTCGTCCATCTTCACGACGACGCCCCGGCAGGCGAAATCCGAATGTTCCTCGCCAAGCCGGAAGAGGATGCGGAAGTCGAACTGCTGCTTGGCGATCAAGTCCCCGTCATAGGGGCGGATGCGGAAAGACCCGAGGACGAATTCCTCCGGCACATATTCGTGGCTGTCGATCCGGATGGTCGGGGGATCGGTGGGGCGTTCCTTGGCGTTGGACGCGGAAGCCGCGGTGGATTTGCCTCGTCCGCTCAATTTCGACAACCACGACATGGCGGCCCAGGCCCTTTCCAGACGACATCGTGACAGAACTGCAATTGTCCGGAGTTTCGGACCTATTTCCTTTAATAATGGTTAAGCTTGATCCGCCAGCGAAAATGGTCTGATTTTCCGTGCCAGAACCACCGCCGTCAGGCAATGGTGAGTGGTTTTGTCGCATGTTGCGCTGTCATGGCAACCATGAGGTTGTTTTACGGTGGCTTTGCTCGTCAAGTGATGAGGAAGTGATTACCTTTTCAACACTTGATAAATAGGTCTGTGGGCAGATTCCGCCCATTTCGGCATTTCGCAGATGCGGCATTCTTTTCGCGTTCGCAAATGAACAGCAAAAGGAGGCGCGCGCCGACGACGAGGCGCGGGCGCGGCGGTCAGACCAATGAAAACAGCCGCCGTGGTCTTCCAAAACATCCGCACTTGGAGGAGGAAAGCCATGATGCATCGCAACATCGGAGATCTTTTGAACCGCCGCCGCGTGATCAGCCTTCCGGCGGGGGCGTCGGTGCGGGATGCCGCGCGGCAGATGAAGGCCGCCCATGTGGCGTCCGTCGTGGTCACCGCCTCCGTCGACGAACAGATCGAAGGCATCTTCACCGAGCGTGACCTGACCGACCGCGTGGTGGCCGACGGGCTGGATCCGGATCAGACCCGGCTGTCGGAGGTGATGACCCCGTGCCCGGTCACCGCGGCCCACGACATCACGGTGGGCGAGGCGTTGCGCCGGATGGCCGACCATGGCCTGCGGCATCTGCCCGTCGTCCGCGACGGCCGCGTCGTCGGCGTCGTGTCCATGCGCGACTTCATGGGCGAGGAGCTGATGCTGATCGAGCATGAGCGGGAGATGATGGACAGCCTGACCGAAGTCATGATGTGACCGCGCCCGAAGCCTCCCACGCACTCCGGGCAGCGCGGGAGGCTTCGGCGGTCGCGCTTCTTACCCCAGCTTCTTGAGAGCGGTCTCGACCTTGTCGATCTTGGTCTCGGCCTTGGTCAGGGCGGCGTGCGATTCCTTAAGCCCGTCCAGGGACACCTTTGCCTCGGCGAGCAGCGGGCCGAAGTCGGGATCCTTATCGGAAACCATGGTCGGGAAGGACTTGCGGGTGCTGGTGATCTCGTTGGCGGCGGCGAGGATCTCCTTCTTCGCCTGGGCGGCCTGCTGGCGCACCTGGGTGATGTAGAAGGTCGCCGTCTTGATCGAGGCCGCCCGCTTGTCGTCCTCCGCCTCCTCGGCGACCATCTGCTCCTGCTGCGCGCGGTCGGCCTGCCCGCCGACGTCGCGGGCGACGGTGTCGTAGAAGGCGTCGGCGTCCTGCGCCCGCTTGGCCAGCTTGCGGCAGCTCGACAGGTAGGTGGCGCGCAGGTCCAGGGCGCCCTTCAGCGCCTGTGCGGCCTCCTTGACGATGCCGGCGGCCTCGCTGGCGGCCTGGGCGGCGTCATCCTTCATCTGGTCGAGCTTCATGACGATTCCGTCCGCCCGGTCGAAGGCCCCCTGGGCCGGGTCGCGCCCGCCATACTGCTTGGGGTCGAGCTTCATCTTGGCGACGGCGGCCTTGCCCTGGGAGAACAGCTTGGCGGCCTGGACGGCGGTCGCGGCGATCTTCTTCGCCTGGGCGTCCACCGCCTTGGCGGCGGTCTGGACCGCGGCGGCCTGGGCCTTCGCCTCCTTGGCGTTGCCCGCCCCCTGCGCCTCCAGCACGTTGCGCAGCGCGAGGTCGGCGTTGGCGGCGGCCTGATCGAGCAGCTTGACGTCGGCGTTGGCGGTCTTCAGCAGCCCGTCGATCTGCACCGCGACCTTGTCGGCGATGGCGCGGGCGGCCTTGCCCTGCTCCTCGGCCTCCTTGGCCTTTTCCGCCTCGGCGTCCTCGCGCATCTCGGCGATGCGCTCGTTGACGGCCACGCCGGCGCGGCGCCCGATGTCGTCCAGCGACTGCCCGAGCTTCTTCAGCTCCGCGGCGATGGTCGCGACGCCTTCGGCCTTGGCCGACTTCTCCAGCGTCGTCTGATAGGCGGTGGCGCTCTTCACATAGTCGAGCAGCGCCTTCTCCAGCGCCTTGGCGTCGCTCTTGCCAAGCGCGCTGTCGAGCGCCTTGGTCACGTCCTCCAGCCCGGACTTGTGGAAGACGCCCATGAACTTGGCGCTCGGCTTCTTCTTGCCGGTGGCGGTTTCAAAAGCCGTCTTGGCGGATTTCCAGTCGTTCGCGAATCCCATGGCGTTCCTCCCCGGATTGGACGGCGGCACGATGGAACGGACGGCTTTGAGCGACAATCCGGGATGGGTCCATTGCGGATGGGTTCAGGAAGCGATTCATGGGAGTGATTCACAGGGCGCGGGCCGGGGCGTAGACTGGAGCGGCCCGTCTCCGGAAACTCCTGGCGTGAGGAAGGCGATGCTTCTGCCGTCCATCCGCGACTTCACCGCCGAAGCCGCCGATCCCTCCCATTACGCGGCGTTGGACGGCGACTGGTCGCTGGCCGTCGCCGACGTGGTGGCGAGCACCCGTCTGGCCGGAGAGGGGCGGCACCGCGACGTGAATTTCGTGGCCGCCGCGGTGGTCGCCGTCCTGTCGGAGGCGGTGCGGGAGCCGGAACAGGCCCCCGCCTGCCAGTTCGGTGGGGATGGCGCCATCGCCGCGGTTCCGCCGGGCCGCCGCGCGGCGGCGGAGCAGGCGCTGTCGGCGCTCGCCCATTGGGCGGCGACGGAGATGGACGTGCCTCTGCGCGTCGGCCTCGTGCCGGTGCAGGCGCTTCTCGACGAGGGGCTGGAGGTCTTGGTCGCCCTGCAGGATTTCGGCAATGGCGACGCCTTCGGCCTGTTCCTCGGGCGCGGGGTCACGGCGGCGGACGCCTGGGTGAAGGCCGATCCGCGCTGGCGGCTGGAGCCGCGGCCCGGCCCGCTGACCGGGCTGGAGGGTGTATCCTGCCGCTGGAATCCGGTGAACAGCGGACGCGGGGTGATCCTGTGCGTGATCGTCGATCCGTTGCCCGGTGGCAGTCTGGGGCTGTCGATTCTGGCCCGGGTCCAGGCCGACATCGAACGGATCGTGCCGACCGCCACGGCGGCGCCGCTCGGCATGGGGGAACGGCTGGCGGTGCGCTGGCCGCCCTCCTGGCGGTCGCTGTGGCTGGAGGCGCGGACGCGCCCGCGCGGGCGGCGGCTGGCCTGCGCCCTGTCGCTTCTCGGGAAATCCGCGCTGCTTGCCGCGATTCTGGGCGGCGGGTGGCGGGTGGCCGGCTTCGATCCGGACCGCTACCGCCGAGGCATGGCCGAACGGTCGGACTTCCGCAAGTCGGCGGGCGGGCCGCGCCTCGTCCTGGACGTGACGGAGGCGGAGGCCAGCGCCATCGAGGCCATGCTGGCCGGCCACGCGGCGGCCGGGCGCATCCGATACGGCACGGCGCGGGCGACGGCCTCCACGGTGACCTGCCTGGTCGGCGACCTCGCCGCCGACCGGCACGTCCATTTCGTGGATGGGGCGGACCTCGGCTTCTGGCGGGCCTCGGTCATGCTGAAGGGTATGGCGGAGCGGGAGTCGTCCGCTCCGTAGGCTCCGCTCAGTAGGCCCCGCGGCCGAGCAGTCGGCGGCGGGATTCCGCCTCGTCCACCGTCACGATCTCGGTGCCGACCGGCCACAGGGCCAGCAGGGCGAGCTTCAGGTGCGCCCAGGCGAAGGGCAGGCCGATGATGGTGATGGCGAGGCCGACCGCGGCCACCAAGTGGCCGAGCGCCAGCCACCAGCCGGCCAGCACGAACCACAGGATGTTGCCCAGCGTGCCGAGCAGGCCGGTGCCGATGTCCTCGCGGCCACGGAACTCATCCCGGCGGACGGCGGTTTGTCCAAAGGGCAACAGGGTGTACCAGGCGATCGTGAAGGCGGATCGCGCCCACGGAATGCCGACGATGGTGAGGACCATCAGGACGGCCGCGAAGAGCCATCCCGCGGCCATCCAGATGCCGCCGGTCACCACCCACAGGATGTTGAGAAGAAGGCTGAGGAAGGGCATCGGGTGTTTCTCCTTTTGTCCGCACATGTGGGGATGGCGGGCGGCTTCGCCCAGAGGAGGGATCGGCGAAAGTGGCGCATCGAAAGATTCATCCCCTCCCGGCTTCCGGTGGCTTGAATGCCCTCCGGAAAGGCCACAGATCGAAAGAGGGACCTTTGAGCAAAAAGCGGTTCCGCAGGGAACCGGGGTCCGCGCCGCACGCCATCCAGGGTATCACCGGATCGGAGGCCGCATGAACGAGGTCCAGAACCACGAAGAGTCCACCGACGCCGCCGTCATGGGCGACGACGCCGAAAGCATGGCGCCGGTGGTCACCGCCATCCTTGGCACCGCCATTGCCGCGGCGGCCAAGCGCGCCGGCACCGCCGACGTCGCCCACGGGGTGATCGCGGGGTTGCGCCTGCTGCGCTCCGCCGCGGAATCGGAGGCCGGCTACACCATGGGGGCGGCGATCGACACCGCCATCCGCACGCGCCTGCTGGTGGAGAACCTGTCGGCCCTGCGCACCACCGGGTCCGCCCCGGTCCCGGTGCCATTGCCCGAGCCGGGACCGGGGGTGGCCATCGCGTCGGCCATCTTCGTCAGCGCCGCGGAATCCTGCCTGACCGTCAACGCCCATGCCGAGGACAACGGACCGCTGGAGATGGCCGTCTTCGCCTTCTCCACGCAGTTGATCCAGCAGCTCGGCGGGTCGCCGGACTGGCGGGATCTGATGCGCGAGCTGCACCGCCCGTCCGAGCCGCGCGACGACCGTCCGGTCGAGGCGCTTCCCGACGGCAACACCATTCATTGATGGTGCCGGCTGACTGACGTTTCCGGCCCTTGATAGTCCCAATTCTTGTGTGGATTCCGCCTATAATGGCGGGACTGCACAACAATTGGGGTAAAAACCTGCGATTTTCGGGATTTGCGGCCACCGTTCGCGCCATTTCGGGCCTTTTTATGGTACGGGACAAGGCTGCAGACCCTCCATTAGGCTCCCTGTCAATCGGCGGAGACGATCTCCGCGACGTGTTCGGGAATCGGGGAGCGGAGCCTTGACCATACACAGCAGCGCCGGGCGGCCCGCGGGGGCCGCGTTCGGCATCGTGCCGTCGTCGCCTGGCGAGGCGCCGACGTCACGCTGCGGCGCATCGCGGGAGGTGGGGCCGGGCTGCGTCGTCGCCGGCGATCCCGCCGGACGGCGCATCATCCTGGTCCATGCGGCGTCGAGCGAATCCCGGGCCTGGACCCGCCTGCTGCGCGCCGTTCCGGCGGGGCAGGAGTGGGTGGCCGTGCCGCGTCCCGATCCGGCGCCGATCGGCGGCGCCTCCCGTCTGCGCGGCGGCGACCCCGGCGTGCCGGCGGCGGCGCTGCGCCCGCTGCTGACGCTCCGCCGTTCGCGCAAGCCGCTGCTGATCGGTTGCGGCAACGGCGTGCCGGTGGCGCTGCGGGCCGTGCTGGAATTTCCGGAACTGATCGGCGGCCTTCTGCTGATCGACCCGATGACCGAGGAGGCGGCCCGGCCGGGCGTGTTCCGCCGCATCGCCGCCCGCATCCTGCCGCCGGTCGTCCGCGACAGCGCGGCGGAGCTTCAGGCCATGGCGCCCGCGCTCGACGCGGTCCGTGTGCCGGTCACGCTGGTGCAGGGGAAGGACGTGCCGGACGGCTTTGCGGGCGCGTCCTTTCTGGAGCAGCGCTTGACCGGTTGCCGCAACCTGACGGTGGTGACCGTTCCCGGTCAGCAGGTTCTGCCCGCCAAGCACGAAGCGGCCATCCGCGGCGCTCTGGCCGCGCTGGTCGCTTCGGTGGAGCGGGGAGGGGCCTGAGCGGAGCAGGCCCGGAAAAGGGCGTCCGGTCAGAGACCGTTCGCGGTGATCGCCGCCTGGGTCCGATTGCGCACGCCGAGCTGGCGCAGGATCGCTGTCACATGCACCTTCACCGTGCCTTCAGTCAGGCCCAGCTCGTGCGCGATCTGCTTGTTGGACTTGCCGTCGCGCAGGCGGTTCAGCACGTCGCGCTGGCGCGGGGTCAGCTGGTCGCCCGCCCCGTCGGCCAGGGAGCCCAGCGGACCGGCGTCCCCCGCACCGTTGCCGGCGTGCGCCGCGCTGTCGGCCATCCGGTCGCCGCGGATTGCCTGTTCCGGCAGATAGACGCCGCCGGCCAGCACCAGCTGCAGGGCACCCATCATCACCTTCGCGCTGCTCGACTTCGGGATGAAGCCGGCGGCGCCGTTTTCCAGCGCGGCCAGCAGGTCCGACCGCTTCTCCGACCCCGACACCACGACCAGCAGCGCCTTGGGAAGCCGCTGGTGGATCTCGCCGAGCAGGGAGAAGCCGTTCCATCCCGGCATGCCGAGATCCAGGAGGATCAGGTCGAAGGCGATGGCGCCGTCGCACAGGCGGCGGACGTCGTCGAACGTCCCGGCCTCGTGAAACACCATGCTGTCGTCCGACTGGGCGAGCAGACGCCGCAGCCCGTCCCGGAACAGCAGGTGATCGTCGGCAAGCAGAACGTTCAGGGTCGGCTTTTCCGCGCTGTATTCCATGATGCTCATCGTGTCGGGGCTGCGATCCAAACAAATTCGGAGCGTATTGCCGAAATAGCCATCATCATTTCGAGGCGGAAGAGGGCCTTTGGTCCTATGGCGCACCACTTATGGCGTGCCGTCGCACCCAAAGCGGGTGCTCCGGACGCGACAGCGCCGGCCGCGGGATGGCGCGGCCGGCGCTGTGGATGCCGGGAAGGCAGAACCGCAAGACGATCGATCAGACCACGTTGGCGCTGACCCCGGCGGCTTCCGCCGGCTGGTCGCCGATGCCGTTGTTCAGCGCCCAGATCGCCGCCTGGGTGCGGTTGGAGGCGTTGATCTTGCGCAGCAGGCTCTTCAGATGGACCTTCACCGTGGCCTCCGTGATATGGAGGTGGTTGGCGATCATCTTGTTGGAGTTGCCGTTCAGCAGGCAGCGCAGGATCTGGATCTCGCGCTGGGACAGGCCCTTGCGGCGGGCCGGGACCTCGGTCGCCAGCTCTTCGCTGCGGCCGTTGATCAGCAGCTCGGCCAGATGGGTCGGGAACACCTTCTCGCCCATCATCACCAGCTTCAGCGACTGCATCAGCGCTTCGCAGGCGATGTCCTTCATCAGGTAGCCGTGGGCGCCGGCGCCGAGCGCGCCCGACAGGCGGCGGGTGCACAGGTCGGTGGTCAGGATGACGACGCGGATGCCGGGGTGGCCGTCGCGCAGGGCGCGGAGCTGGTCGGCCTCGTCCTCGCCGCCGTTGACGAGGTCGATGAGGACCAGGTCGGGCTGGGTGCCCGCCGCCTCGACCGCGGGGACGCCCTCGCGCAGGGTGCCGGCCTCGCCCATCACCTTGAAGGGCGTGTTCTCGAACAGACGCTTCATGCCTTCGCGGAAGAGCTTGTTCGCGTCGATCAGGAAAACGTTCACGGGGTCCATTGTTCCTACCCGCCCTCTGTTTGTTTCAATTCGGTCGTTCGTCTGGCGCCTCCGTGGACATCCGGTCCGGGGGGAGGGCCGCTCTCCGCGGCTGTCCGTTTGGTTCCGGGGTGCCACGATCTGATTGGACCTTACCCCGGATTTGCGGAACAGAAAATTTCCCCAAAGGAAAAATTATGTCTCGCAATGGGCATATGCCCTAAGCCGAAATAAGACAAAACGTCCAACGAACCGTTCACGAATGTCTCACCTGGAATAATCAATCGGTCCTGAATTCGGTTCAGCCTGTGATTTGTCTGTGACTGTGGGTGATTCTTGGGATCCTATGGCCGATGTGACTTCGAGCGATTGTGATAAGACAAGCGCTATGGTGTCGGACATAGTGCGGACAGAGTTCATCCTGGCCCATGGGCCTAGTTCCATGCCCATTGGCGGAGCGTCCCGGCCGTTCCGTCAAGGGAAGGGGTTCGATGCGCCGGGGGGCGTGCTATATACGGTGTCTTCATTCGATGAAGGGCGTCTCCCGACCGCGGGAGAGCCCACCCAGGAACTCCGGTGCCGCATGTCCGATCCCTACGCCTACGACGATCCGCTGGGCCATGATCCCCTCAGCCACGCGGGCGCCCCGGCGCCCGCGCCGGCGCAGCGTTTCGCCTATCTGGACGGGCTGAATCCCGTGCAGCGCGAGGCGGTCGAGGCCATGGACGGCCCGGTTCTGGTGCTGGCCGGCGCCGGCACGGGCAAGACGCGCGTTCTGACCACCCGGCTGGCCCATTTGCTGATGACGCGCCGCGCCGCCGCCTTCCAGATCCTGGCGGTGACCTTCACCAACAAGGCCGCCCGCGAAATGCGGGAGCGCGTCGCCCATCTGGTGGGGATCGAGCCGGAGGGCTGGTGGCTGGGCACCTTCCATGCGCTGGCCGCGCGCATCCTGCGCCGCCACGCCGAGCTGGTGGGGCTGAAGTCCAACTTCACCATCCTCGACACCGACGACCAGATCCGCCTGATCAAGCAGCTTCTGGAGGCGGCGAACGTCGATTCCAAGAAGTGGCCGGCGCGGCAGGTGCTGGGCGTGATCGAGCGCTGGAAGGACCGCGGCCTGACCCCGGACCGGCTGAACGAGGGCGATGGCGGCGACGTGGCCGGCGGGCGCGTGGTGGCGCTGTACCGCGCCTACCAGGAGCGGCTGCGCACGCTGAACGCCTGCGACTTCGGCGATCTCCTGCTGCACAACATCACGCTGTTCCAGAAGCACCCGGACGTGCTGGCGGAATACCACCGCAAGTTCAAATACATCCTGGTGGATGAATATCAGGACACCAACGTCGCGCAGTATCTGTGGCTGCGCATCCTCTCGCAGGCCCACAAGAACATCTGCTGCGTCGGCGACGAGGACCAGTCGATCTACGCCTGGCGCGGCGCCGAGATCGGCAACATCCTGCGCTTCGAGGCCGACTTCCCCGGCGCCACCGTCATTAAGCTGGAGCAGAACTACCGCTCCACCGGGCACATCCTGTCCGCGGCCTCCGGCCTGATCGCCAACAACAAGGGGCGGCTCGGCAAGACGCTGTGGACCCAGGCCGACGGCGGCGAGCCGGTGCGCGTGCGCGGCGTCTGGGACGGCGAGGAGGAGGCCCGCTGGGTCGGCGACGAGATCGAGGCGCTGCAGCGCCAGGGCGTCTCGCTCGCCCAGATCGCCGTCCTGGTCCGCGCCGGCTTCCAGACCCGCGAGTTCGAAGAGCGCTTCATCACGCTGGGCCTGCCCTACCGGGTGATCGGCGGCCCGCGCTTCTACGAGCGGCAGGAGATCCGCGACGCGATGGCCTATCTGCGCGTCGTCAACTCCCCCGACGACGATCTGGCCTTCGAGCGCATCGTCAACGTGCCCAAGCGCGGTGTCGGCCCGGCGGCCCTGCAATGCCTCTATCAGGCGGCGCGTTCGCGCGGGATGCCGCTGACCGAGGCGGGCTGGGCGCTGACCGAGACGGACGAGCTGAAGCCCAAGGTGCGTGGCGTGATGCGCAACCTGCTTCAGGACTTCTTCCGCTGGCGCACCCTGTCGGCGACCATGCCGCACACCGAACTGGCCCGCATGGTGCTGGACGAGTCCGGCTACACCCGCATGTGGCAGGAGGACAAGACGCCCGAGGCGCCGGGCCGGCTGGAGAACCTGAAGGAACTTATCACCGCCATGGCGGAGTTCGAGAACCTGTCGGGCTTCCTGGAGCATGTCGCCCTGGTCATGGAGAACGCCGAGGCCGCCGGCGTCGATCAGGTCACGGTGATGACCCTGCACGGCGCCAAGGGGCTTGAGTTCGACATGGTCTTCCTGCCCGGCTGGGAGGAGGGCGTGTTTCCCAACCAGCGTGCGCTGGACGAGACCGGCATCGCCGGGCTGGAGGAGGAGCGCCGCCTCGCCTATGTCGGGCTGACCCGGGCGCGCAAGCGGGCCTACATCAGCCACGCCGCCAACCGACGGCTCTACGGCAATTGGGTCAGCGCCATCCCCTCCCGCTTCGTCGAGGAGATCCCCGGCGGCGACGTCGAGGCGGAGGCGGCGAGCGGCCTCTACCCCGGCGGCAACGCCGGCAACGGCTTCGGCGGCGGCTTCGGCGGAGGAGGGAGCTTCCGCGACTCGTCGAGCTACGCCGCCTTCCGCGCCGGCCAGCAGGCGGCGGGCCGGCAGCAGCCCCCGTCGCCGCGCACCATCACGCTGGACAGCGGTTCCTATCAGGTCGCTCCCCGCGCCCGCCCGAACGCGCCCTTCCCGAAGGGGGCGCGGGTGTTCCATCAGAAGTTCGGCTACGGCACCGTCACGGCGGTCGACCAGGACAAGCTGGAGATCGACTTCGACCAGGCCGGTAGCAAGAAGGTGATGGACAGCTTCGTGGTGCCGGCGGAGAAGGCGGGCTGACGCAGGCGGGATGGTCGGGGCAGGGTGACCGATTGCCGCAGCGCCCCGCTGCGGTGACGATCGTCACAGGCCGGGCGGCGGCGTTCGGCTACTGGTGGGGTCCAGACAGCGCACCCACAGCCACGGAACCCGCCCAGTGTTCGGCAAGAGCAGCACCGCGTTCGAGGTCCAGATCCGCCGCGAGAGCCGCTGGACCATCGAGGGGACCTACGACGACGAGCGCCGGGCCCTGGCCTCCGCCCGCAGTTGGCTGGCGGTCAGCGGGGTTGAGGAGGTCAAGGCCATCAAGTTCCGCTCGCTGGCCGGACTGTCGCTGGAGACGGTGATCTTCCAGAAGGCCGTCCCGGTGGTGAAGGACAAGCCGATGGCGCTGGGCGGCACGGCGGAGGGCGCGCCCTACTGCACGGCCCCCGGCGATCTCTACGGGTTCGAGTCGCGGGTGGTCGCCGGCCGGCTGCTGCGCCCCTTCCTCGACAAGTTCCGCATCACCCCGACCGAGCTTCTCCATTCCTGGACCTACCTGCGCAAGCTCGACGAGCAGAGCCTGCTGCTGGGGGCGGCGCTCCAGGCGGTGGCCCGCCACCATGCGGACCGGCATGACGTCGCGGTTCCGGCGCGGGCGCGCGAGTTGCGGGCTTTCGCTGACGTCGTGATGGCGCGCGCCCGCGATTTCCAGGCCGAGCGCAAGTCCCTGCCGGCCTTCGATCCCGCCGACCTGTCCCGGTCCAGCCGGGTCCTCGCCGCCGCGGTGGGGGAGGAGGGACACGACTTCGCCTTTCTCAGCCAGCTCACCGTCCATCTGGCCGACCGCAATTCGCTGGCGGGCAAGCTGGCGATGCTGCTCGACCTGATCGGGCCGGAGGTGGAGCCGCGGCACCTCGCCCTACTCGATGGGGTGATGGCCGACGCGCTGGGCTCCGCCGAGCTGGTGAAGGAGCTTCTCGGCGCGCAGCCGAACCTCGCCCTGGGGCTGTGCGCTCTGGCCGACCTGATCCTGGGCCGCGACCCGCAGCCGAAGAGCGAGCCGGTCAGCCCCCTGCTCGCCCATGTCGGGGCGCTGATCGTCCAGGGGCGCGCGCCCTGCTGCCGCGCCGTCCTGCTGGAGCGCATCCAGCACTCGCTGAACGGCACCCAGCCGCTCGACCGCCGTGACCCGAAGAAGGAGGCGCTGCTGGCCGACCACCTCGCCACCCATCTGCGCGATCCGCAGGGGCGCCTGCTCGGCGGCGCCGAGGTGGAGAAGGCGCTGGCCCGCCGCCTGATCCGCCACCGTCAGGCGATCCTGCGCGAGCAGGGGATGCACGACATCGCGGACCGGCTGTCGGGTCGGTGAGCGGCGGAGCGGTGGTGCCGGGTCGGACCGGGGCTTCGCCTCACGGCGCCGACGGCGACCAGGCCAGTTCGATCAGCGGCTGGTCCTGCCGCAGCGCTTCGTAGATCTCCGCGCCCTTCCCGCGGTCCGTCTCGCACATCATCATCAGCACGTCGGAGTCGGCGTTGGCCGACGTGCAGACCTTCGAATCCCGGGTGCAGGTCGGCCGCGGGTGCGGCGCCAGCCAGTATCCGGGTTGAGCCTTCCGCGCCGCCTCCAAAAAGGCTGCCGTCAGCTTGGCGCTTTCCGCCTCGCTGCCGTCGTTGCGCACCGTGAACAGCGGCGAGTGCACGCCGCTCGCGAACAGGCCCGAACCGATCACCTGGGCCACGCAGAAGCGCTCCCGCACCGGCGCGGCCGGCAGGACCGGCGCCTCGGCGTACACCGCGCCCGGCGGCAGGGCCGGGGTGGTGCTGGTGATGGGGCCGACGATCAACTCGCGCAACTCGCGGGCGCGCCACAGCTTCACCAGCACGCTCTGCCCGCTGGGCACCGCGCCCAGCACGCGGCGCATCTGCACCGCATCGTCCACCGCAACGCCGCGCACCTCCAGGATCACGTCACCCCCGCGGATGCCCGACAGTTCGGCCGCCTTGCCCGGCATCAGCGCCGTCACCACCAGGCCGCGCGGCACCTCCAGCCCCACCGCCTGCGCCAGCTGGGCGGTCAACGGGCTCACGGCCGCCCCCATCGCCCCCTGCGGTTCGCGCGCCGCCGCCGGAGTGGAGCCCGCATTCGCCGCCGCCGCGGTGCCCTCCGCCGGGCAGCGCTGCTCCGCCATGAGCTGCCGCACCGCGGTGATGTGGATCATCTGCGCTTGGCGTTCGCTGCCGCTCAGAGTGGGCAGCGGGTCGTTGTAGGCTTTCAGCAACGCCGCCAGCGTCGGGCAGTCCGTCCCCCGGTAGGCGGACGCGACATCGGCCGTCATCGACGCCTCCGATCCAGACGCCGAGCCTGCCGCTCCGATCGCCAGCCCGACCGGATCGAGCGCGCAGCCCGACACCATCGCCGCTCCCGAAACCGCCACCAGCGCGGTCATCCATGCCCTGGCCGCTTTGCAAGCACGCTGCATCAAGCCCGTCTCCCCCTGCACCCACAAAACAGCCACTTGCGGACCCCTGGTCCGCTTATCCCCGGGTACAGTGTGCCCGCTCAAAAGTGGTAAGAAAAGTGGTGGCAGGCCCGTGCCGCGCTTTCGTCGGCCAAAACGTCGCACCCCGCGGTCGATCCATTCTGGCCAGCCCGCTTCCGAATGCGGCAACCCTGTGCGGCGATGGAGCCGTGCGTCCGGCCGCAGGAAATCTTTGTGTCTCGGCGTCTCTGTGGTTAAGTCTCCCACCAGACAACGACCACCCCATCATCGGCGACCTTCCCCATGTCCTCCTCCAAGCTCTGGCGCATCGCGCTCGTCATTCCCGAAGCCCACGCCCCCGCGTTCGCCGAGGCGATTGGCGATCATGCCGACGCGGTGTCCACCTTCGAGCTGGAGGAGCACGGCGACTGGCTGGTCGAGGCGACGGTCTACGGGCAGCCGGAAGAGCCGCGGCTGAACGCCCGCGTCGCCGTCCTGGCGGAGGCCATGGGCATCCCCGAGCCCAAGCTGATCGTCGAGGAGCTGCCCCTCATCGACTGGGTGTCGCACAGCTATCAAGGATTCCCGCCGATCCAGGCCGGGCGCTTCTTCGTCCACGGCTCCCACCATGAGGGCATCGTCCCGGCGGGCAGCATCCCGCTGCTGGTCGACGCCGCCACCGCCTTCGGCACGGGCGAGCACGGCTCCACCAAGGGCTGCCTGATGGCGCTGGACCGGCTGGCCCGGCGGATGAGCCTGCCGCGTCGCGGCCGGGGCGGGGCGCTCGACATGGGCTGCGGTTCGGGCATCCTGGCGCTGGCGGTGACCAAGCGCTGGCGGGTGCCGGTCACCGCCGTGGACATCGACCCGGAGGCGGTGCGCGTCACCCGCGTCAACGCCGCCCTCAACGGGGTGAAGGCCCGCATCCGCTCGCAAGGCGGCGACGGCTACCACACGGCCATCGTGGGCAAGCACAAGCCCTACCGCCTGATCACCGCCAACATCCTGGCCCGCCCGCTGGCCCGCATGGCGCCGCAGCTCAAGCGCCATCTGCAGCGCGGCGGCGTCGCCGTGCTGGCCGGCCTGCTGAACCGGCAGGAGCGCCACGTCATCCAGGCGCACCGCACGCAGGGCCTGCATCTGGTGGCGCGCATCCCGGTCGGCGAATGGACCACCCTTGTGGTGAAGCGCCCGAAGCGGAAGGCCGTAAAGGGCTGAAGCCCCTGGATTTCGGTCCTCCCGTCGCCAATGTCTTCCGGATATATGGACGACCCGCGGAGGACCGATGCTGAACCGGATCAGGGCGCTGTTCCAGGAGAACGACCCCGGCGACGACCGCCACAGGCTGGAGGCCGCCGCCGCCGCCCTTCTGGTCGAGGCCGCACGCACCGACAACACCATTTCCCAGGCGGAGCGCGAGCGCATCCTCGACGTCACCCGCCGCCACTTCCACCTGAGCGAGGAGGAGGCGCAGGACCTGCTGTCCGCCGCCGTGTTCGACACGGAGGGTGCCTCGCCCTACTACCGCTACGTCACGGTGATCAACGATCATTGTCCGCCGGACAAGCGGTTGTGGATCATCGAGATGCTGTGGGAGGTCGCCTACGCCGACGGCGAGCTGAACGACCTCGAGGCCAACCTGCTGCGCCGCATCGGCGGCCTGCTGCACGTTCCCGACGTCGACCGCGGCCTCGCCCGCAAGCGCGTCCTGGAGCGGCTGGGCCTGCCCGACGATTCGGGGCTGTAAGGCGTCCCGCCGGGGCCTTCGCGCGGCTATGCCCTTTCCCGCGCTTGCGCGGTGGGGCGTCCCTGCCTAGCCTGTCGCGGACGGCTTCACCGGATGAGGATCAGCCCCCGTGTCCAGCGCTTACCCCGGCGACGAAACCCTGGCGCAGCTCCTGGCCCAAGCGGGCCTGCCCCAAACCCCCGCGGACATTCGCAGCCTCGTCGCCGGGGTGCTCGCCGCGCCGGAGGGGGAATATCCCGATGGCTGGATGGTCCTGGTCGGGACGCGGCTTCCGGAGGATCTTGCCGGGCAGCTTCGCGCCCTGAAGGGCGAAATCGCGGACAGCCGCGTCGCCGGGGCGCCGGATTACGCCGCCCGCATCGCCGCCCTGCGCGGTGTCCTGGCGCGCGCCGACCTCGACGGCTTCATCGTTCCGCGCGGCGACGAGCATCAGGGCGAGTATGTGCCGCCGCGCGCTCAGCGGCTGGCTTGGCTGACCGGCTTCACCGGATCGGCCGGCCATGCCATCGTGGGACGGCAGCGCGCCGCCATCTTCGTGGATGGGCGCTACACTCTCCAGGTCCAGACGGAGGTGTCGGGCGATCTCTACGAATACCGGCATCTGGTCGACGATCCGCTGACCGAATGGGCGGGAGAGGCGCTGCCGCGCGGGGGACGGCTCGGCTATGATCCGTGGCTGCACACCGCCGGCTGGGTGGAGCGCACCCGCCAGCAGCTGGAGCGCATCGGCCTGTCGCTGGTGCCCTGCCCGGACAACCCGGTGGACCGGGTGTGGACGGACCAGCCGCCGCCCCCGCTGGCCGCGGTGGTCGCCCAGGACCTTGTCTTCGCCGGGGAGAGCGCCGCCGACAAGCGTGCCCGCATTGCCGGTGACCTGACGCGCAACGGAATCGGCGCCGTGGTGTTGACCCAGCCCGACTCAATCGCGTGGTTGCTCAACCTGCGCGGAGCGGACGTGCCCTGCACGCCGCTGCCGCTGTCCTTCGCGATCCTGAAGGACGACGCGCAGGTGGACCTGTTCATCGACCGCCGCAAGCTGGCGCCGGGCGTCGAGGCCCATCTCGGCAACCAGGTCGCCGTGCGCGCCCCGGACGAACTGGGGGCCGCGCTCGACGGCCTGGGGCGCGAGGGGCGCAAGGTGATGGCCGACCCGGCCAGCACCTCGGCCTGGATCTTCGACCGGCTGCACATGGCCGGCGCCAAGCTGGAGCGCGACCCCGATCCCTGTGCCCTGCCCAAGGCCTGCAAGAACGAGGCGGAGCTGGCCGGTACCCGCGCCGCCCACATCCGCGACGGCGCGGCGCTCGTCCGCTTCCTGCACTGGCTGTCGCAGGAGGCGCCTTCGGGCACTGTGACGGAGATCGCGGCAGCCGACCAGCTGCTGGCCTTCCGCCGCGCCAACGACCGCTTCCGCGGCCTCAGCTTCGACACGATCTCCGGGGCCGGGCCGAACGGCGCCATCGTCCATTACCGGGTGTCGGAAGCGACCGATCGCCGGCTGGAACCGGGCAGCCTGTTCCTGCTGGACAGCGGCGCCCAGTATCAAGACGGCACCACCGACGTGACGCGCACCATCGCCATCGGCGCGCCGACTCCGGAGATGCGCGAGCGTTTCACGCTGGTCCTCAAGGGGCACATCGCCGTCAGC
Organism: Azospirillum sp. UFLA03-27; assembly: GCF_059803775.1. Taxonomy (NCBI): domain Bacteria; kingdom Pseudomonadati; phylum Pseudomonadota; class Alphaproteobacteria; order Rhodospirillales; family Azospirillaceae; genus Azospirillum; species Azospirillum sp. UFLA03-27. The sequence continues at coordinate 17,759 of NZ_JAUQTX010000025.1, forward strand.
ACGGCGCGATTCCCGCGCGGCACCACCGGATCGCAGCTCGACACGCTGGCCCGCCTGCCGCTGTGGTCGCTGGGGCTCGACTACGACCACGGCACCGGCCACGGGGTGGGCAGCTACCTCTCGGTGCATGAGGGGCCGCAGCGGATCTCCAAGGTGCCGAACAGCGTGGCGCTGCAGCCCGGCATGATCCTGTCCAACGAGCCCGGCTACTACAAGACCGGCGCCTATGGCATCCGCATCGAGAACCTGATCGTCGTCCAGCCGCTCGACCTGCCCATGGCGGAGCGGCCCATGCTGGGGTTCGAGGTGCTGACCCTGGCCCCCATCGACCGCAATCTGGTCGAGCCGGCGCTGCTGACCCAGGCAGAGATCGGTTGGCTGAACGCCTACCACACACAGGTGCGCGAGGCGCTGGAGCCGCGGCTCGCGGGTGAGGGAGATGTGGAAGTGTCGCATTGGTTGAGGCAGGCGACCTCTCCGATCATCGTTTGAGGGAAATGGCCCAGGGTGGACCGTTGCTGGCGGGGGGTGTGTGGAGCGAGAATCAGCCCGTGCGTTCGCCTGTGAAATCTGGCAAGGTCCCCACCCGGCGCAGGGGTATGTCTGATCGGACCGCCGCCGGACGCGTATCCGTGCCTTGGAGCGATGCCTCATCGCATCGGGGCGAGGCGCAAATTCGGCGGTCTTGGTAACCCGATATTTACGGGCGTACGTCAGTGTGGCCGTGAGGGATGACTTTTCGGCAGACTTAAGGCATCACAGTCGGACCAGACCGACCCCGGCGCACGCCATGCAGCGCCGGGCGGGCTGAACGCCGGGCCGGGGCCTAGCAACGGAAGAATGCGGAGACGCGTAGATGAAGATCCTTGTCGTCGATGACTACGCCACCATGCGGCGCATCGTGCGGAACCTCCTGACCCAGATCGGCTACACGGACATCGACGAGGCCGGCGACGGCGTCTCGGCCCTGCAGAAGCTGCGCGAGAGCAAGTTCGGCCTCATCATTTCCGACTGGAACATGGAACCGATGACCGGCCTGCAGCTCCTCAAGGAGATCCGCGCCGACGCCAAGCTCGCCTCGACCCCGTTCATCATGGTCACCGCCGAAAGCAAGACCGAGAACGTGATCGCCGCCAAGCAGGCCGGTGTGAACAACTACATCGTCAAGCCTTTCAACGCCGATACCCTGAAGCAGAAGATCCAGGCCGTCATCGGCGGGTAAGGAGTGGTTGGGTTGGATCAGCTTCCGCAGCTTTCCGAGGAAGAGTTCGACCAGATCGAGGAAGCGATCGCCCGCACGACCAAGGGGCGAGCCTTCCTGCGCCGCTTCCACCGCCGGGCCCATGGGGCCGCGGCGGAGGAGGTGCGCAACATGCTGCTGGAGTTCCGCAGCTCCTGGCATCAGCAGAGCGAGGCGGTGGAAGCCTCCAAGCACGTCGAGGTGCTGCGGCTGGAGCTGATGGAGATGGCGGCCTCCATTGAGCAGGCGCGGCGCGAGGTCGCGGCCCTGCGTCCGCCCGACGCCGGCGGCGACAAGATCATGTCGGCGACCAACGAGCTGGACGCCATCGTCATCTCGACCGAACGCGCGTCCTTCGAGATCCTGAACGCCGCCGAGCGGCTGATGGACCTGTCGGGCAAGCTGAAGGCGGACGGCGCCGACCCCGGCCTGTGCTCCGAGATCGAGGGGGAGGTGACGAACATCTTCACCGCCTGCTCGTTCCAGGACCTGACCGGCCAGCGCACCAGCAAGGTGGTCAACGCGCTCCGCTACATCGAGCAGCGCGTCAACGCGATGATCAACATCTGGGGCGTCGAGAAGCTCGCCGGCCTCCAGATCGCGCCTGAGAACACGGACACCCGGCCGGATTCCCATCTGCTGAACGGTCCCCAGCTCGACGGCCTCGGCGTCAGCCAGGCCGACGTGGACAGCATGTTCGACAGCCCGGCGATGGCGGCACCGCCTCCGCCGCCGGCTCCCGAACCGCCGTCCGCTCCGGCGGCGCAGGCCGGGGTCAAGTCGAGTCAGGCCGACATCGACAGCCTGTTCGACAGCCCGGCTCCAGCGCCGGCCGCTCCGGCGAAGGCCAGTCAGGCGGACATCGACAGCCTGTTCGACAGTCCGGCTCCCGCTCCTGCCGTGGCTCCGCCGGCCCCCGCTCCGGCTCCGGCCCCTGCCGCCAAGAAGCCGGTGCCGAAGCCGGCCTCGGCGGCCAAGCCCGCCCCGAAGCCGGCCCCGGTTGCCAAGCCGGCGGCCGCCCCGTCGCCCGCGGCGGACGAGCCTCCGGCGCCGCTGGATCAGGCAGCCATCGACGCCCTGTTCGGCTGACCTCACGGTCAACAAGACGGTTCGGTGTCGGATTTGTGAAGAGTTGCCGCCGCTCCAATCGGCGGGCGCATTGGGACATGAAGTTTGTTATGACGATCGTCGCCCGCCGGGCCGATGCCGGCCTTGGCGGGCAGTCCTGACCAGACGGGCCGGCGTGCGCGGATGCCCCGGACGTCCACTCGGAAAGAGGCGCAGCCCGCATGAGGAATCTCTCGAAACCCTTCATGGCGGAGCTTCAGAAGGCCCGTCGGACCGGCAATCCCTATCAGGCGGTGGTGGATGACGCCTCCGCCCTGGCGCCGGCGCTGGCGTCGCTGCCGTCCGGCCCGGTCGCCGTTGACAACAGCGACGTCATCCGCGCCATCAGCGATCTCGGCGCGAAGCTCGACCGCTTCCTGACCATGGACGCCCAGCAGATCGACCAGATCCAGGTCGAGATCGCCGACATCTCGGGCCGCATCAAGGCCACCAAGGTGGAGATGGCGGCGATCCGCCACCCGCTGGCCGGCGACGACAAGTTCGTGCAGGCGTCGCAGGAACTGAACGCCGTCGTCTCGGCGACGGAGGCCGCGACCAACACCATCATGGCCTGCGCCGAGGAGTTGGAGGAGGTCGTTCACGAGCTGAAGTCGTCGCTGCCGGAGGGCTACCACGCCGACCGCGTCAACGACATGAACGACGTGATCGTCCGCATCTACGAGGCCTGCAACTTCCAGGACCTGACCGGCCAGCGCATCACCAAGGTCGTCCGCGCCCTGTCCTTCATCGAAGAGCGCGTCGACGCGATGATGAGCCACTGGAACAAGCGCGAGTTCGAGGCGATGCCCCTGCCGCCCACCGTCACCAAGATGGACGAGACGCTGGAGTTGCACGGCCCGGCCGACCATCAGGAGATGGGCAACATCAGCCAGGCCGACATCGACGCCCTGTTCGGTTGATCGCCATCCATTCCGGGCGTTCGTCCGCGTCATGGCGGCGAGGTTCGAAATTTGTTCGCCGAAGCGGCTTGCCGCCCCCGCGCCCCGGCGTGCTATATAGGGCCAACTTCGAAAGCATCGCGACGACCATGCCCTGCCGTTTTTCCCGTCTGCCGCTTGCGGCCCTCCTCCTGGCTTCCGCCCTGACCGCCTGCTCCTCGACCAAACCCGAGGACCAGTATGTCGAGCGTCCGGCCGAGCAGATCTACCAAGAGGCCGACGCCGCCATGCGGGAGGAGCGGTTCAAGGTGGCCGCCAAGCTCTATGACGAGGTGGAGCGCCAGCACCCCTATTCCGAATGGGCGGGCAAGGCGCAGATCATGGCGGCCTACGCCCATTACCAGGATCTGAAGTACGACGACGCGATCCTGGCGCTCGACCGCTACATCCAGCTTCATCCGGGCAGCCCCGACGTCTCCTACGCCTACTACATGCGGGCGCTGTCCTATTACGAGCAGATCACCGACGTCCGCCGCGACCAGCGCATGACCCGTCTGGCGCTCGACGCGCTGTCGGAGGTCGTGCGCCGCTTCCCGGACAGCCAGTACGCCCGCGACGCCAAGATCAAGATCGACCTGACCAACGACCATCTCGCCGGCAAGGAGATGGAGGTCGGGCGCTTCTATCTGAAGCAGGGTCAGTACACCGCCGCCATCGGCCGGTTCCGCACGGTGATTGAAAACTACCAGACCACCTCCCACGTCCCTGAGGCGCTGCACCGGTTGGTGGAGTGCTATCTGGCGCTGGGAATCACGGACGAGGCGAAGACCGCCGCCGCCGTGCTCGGCCACAACTTCCCCGGCAGCGAATGGTACACGGACAGCTACGCACTGCTGGTGGACGCCAACGTGCGTCCGGAGCGAAACGAGAAGTCCTGGATCAGCAGAGCCTGGAGCTCCCTGTTCTAGGACGATCCATGCTGGCGTCGCTGACGATCCGGGACGTCGTCCTGATCGAACGGCTGGGGCTGGGCTTCCGCAAGGGTCTGTGCGTCCTCACCGGCGAGACCGGTGCGGGCAAGTCGATCCTGCTCGACGCGCTGGGATTGGCGCTCGGTGCGCGGGCCGATTCGGGCCTTGTTCGCCACGGCGCCGATCAGGCGTCGGTGACGGCGGAGTTCGATCTGTCCGGCGACCACCCGGCGCTCGCCATCCTCAAGGAGCAGGGGCTCGACCCCGAGGAGCGGCTGGTCGTCCGCCGCACCGTCAGCGCCGACGGGCGCAGCCGCGCCTGGGTCAACGACCAGGCGGTCGGCGTCGGCCTGTTGAAGCGATTGGGGGAGGAACTGGTTGAGGTCCATGGCCAGTTCGACACCCACGGCCTCCTGAATCCGCAGACCCACCGCGGCGTGCTGGACGCCTACGCCGGGCTGTCCGGCCACGCCGCCCAGGTCGCCGCCGCCCATCGGGCGTGGAGGCAGGTCGAGGACGCGCGCGCCAACGCCGCCGCCGAGATCGCCCGCGCCCGTTCGGAGGAGGAGTATCTCCGCCACGCCGTGGCCGAGCTGGATGCCCTTGCCCCGAAGCAAGGCGAGGAAGAGGAGCTGGCCGAGACCCGCGCCGTGCTGATGCACCGGGAGAAGCTGGTCGACGCCCTGAACGCCGCCTATGGGGAGCTGTCGGGCGACCGGGGGGTGGAACGCGCCCTGTCCTCGGCCATCCGCACACTGAGCCGCATCGCCGACAAGGCCGCCGGCAAGCTCGACCCGGTGATCGCCGCCCTGGACCGCGCCGCGACCGAGGCGGGGGAGGCGATCGCCGGCCTCCAGGCCGTCTCCTCCGACGTCGACATGGACCCGCAGGCGCTTGAGAAGCTGGAGGAACGGCTGTTCGCCCTGCGTGCCGCCGCCCGCAAGCACGGGGTGGACGTGGACGCGCTGGCCCCCCTGCGCAAGGACATGGCCGACCGGCTGCTGCTGATCGAGGACCAGGGCGATCTGCTGGCCCGCCTCGCCCGCGAGGCGGAGGTCGCCCGCGACGCCTACCGCAAGGCCGCCGAGTCGCTGAGCGGCGAGCGTCAGCAGGCCGCCGGCCGTCTGGACGCCGCCGTCGCCACGGAACTCGCTCCGCTGAAGCTGGAGAAGGCGAAGTTCCGCACCCTGGTCGAGCCGCTGGCCGACGAATCGGACTGGACGGCATCGGGCATGGACCGAGTGGCCTTCCAGGTCGCCACCAACCCCGGCTCGCCCCCCGGCGCGCTGAACAAGATCGCGTCGGGCGGTGAGCTGGCGCGCTTCATGCTGGCGTTGAAGGTGGTGCTGGCCCAGACCTCGACCGTCGGCACGCTGGTGTTCGACGAGGTGGACACCGGCATCGGCGGCGCCGTCGCCGCCGCGGTGGGCGAGCGTCTGAAGACGCTCGGGCAGGGCCTCCAGGTGCTGGTGGTCACCCACAGCCCGCAGGTCGCCGCCCGCGGCTCCATCCACCTCAAGGTGCAGAAATCGGTGAAGGGCGAGCAGGTGACGACCGGCGTGGTCGAGCTGGACGGCGACGACCGCCGCGAGGAGATCGCCCGCATGCTGTCCGGCGCCACCGTCACCGCCGAGGCCCGCGCCGCCGCCGACAGCCTGATCGCCGGGCGGGGGTAGTGCCTCTGTCCCCTCTCCCCTCCACTCACGCGCAAACTTCGTTTGCGCTGACGCGACAGGCGGACCGTTGGTCCGCCGAAAGCGGGGAGAGGGTTGGGGTGAGGGGGATGCGCTTTTGCCGGACGTACCGCCATGCGCACCCCCTTCACCGGCTCTGCGGTCCACCCTCTCCCCAGAGGGGGGAGGGCTGAATCCTCCGTTCAGGTCACAGCAATCGCCCGCAGCGGTCATACGGCGGCCACAGCAAAACACGCATAGTCCAGCCTAGCGCGTCCGGTAACCGGGCGCCGTTCGCCCAAGAACGAACAAGGTTGGCAAGATGTCGAACAGCTCCGCTTCCGCCGGCAACGTCGTTGTGATCGACAGTGGCCTGTCCTCCGCCTGGAACACGGGCCAGCTGGTCTACCAGCATGACTTCTACGGAAACGACAACGACGTCATGGTCGCCAACGCGAACACGCACGGCGCCTTGGTCACCGCGGAGATCCTGGAGAACGCGCCCGACGTCGGCATCATCGCGCTGAAGGTCATGCCCGACGACGGCAGCGGCGCCAGCGAGGCCAACATCGAGAAGGCCCTGCAATGGGTCGTCGCCAACGCCGACGCCTACAACATCACGGCGGTGAACCTGTCGCTGGGCGGCGGCGCGCAGACGACCGCGGCCACCACCTCGATCTCCGACGAGCTGGCGGCGCTGACCGCCAAGCGCGTGCTGACCGTGGCCGCCGCCGGCAACAGCGGCGACGGCGGGGCGTCGCAGAGCGTCTCCAGCTACTCGGCCGACGTGAACCAGATCTGCGTCTCGGCTTCCACCGGCGACGGAGCCTTCCCGTCCTGGGCGCAGCGCAGCCCGACCCTGACCGACGTCTGCGCCGACGGCACCGACGTGCGCATCACCAATCTGTCGGGCGTCACCTACACGGCCAACGGTTCCTCCTTCGCCGCCCCGGCGGTCACCGCGGCGGTGGCGAAGGCGCAGCAGGCGTGGGTGGAACAGACCGGCACCCGGCTGACCCAGGGGGAGTTCCTCGATCTCGCCCGCAGCACCGGCAAGGCCATGGGCACCGCCGGCTATTTCGAGCTGGACACCGATGCCCTGCTCGCCAAGATCGCCCAGTCCGCCCCGGTCTCCACGGCGCAGAGCGCCACGACGATCACCGTCAACGCCTCCGGCGCGCCGGCCGGCGGGGTCAACGCCCATTTCAAGCTGCTGGTGGACGGCAAGACGGTGGGGCAGGCCACGGTGGATTCAGCGGCCAAGGACTACAGCTTCACCGCCAACCTGACCGCCGACCAAGCCCACAAGGTGCAGGTCCAGTACGACAACGACGGCTTCGTGAACGGCCAGGACCGCAACCTGTTCGTCAACAAGGTCACCATCAACGGCACCGCCCACAGCCCGACCGCCGCCAACGTCACCTATGACAAGGGCGCTCTCGACGGCAAGGACGTGGTCAAGGGCCAGTCGTCGATGTGGTGGGGCGGCACGCTGGTGGTCGATGCTCCGGCCAAGGATTTCCCGGCCCAGGCGGCGCCCGCCAACACGACCATCACGGTCAACGCCTCCGGCGCCGCGGCGGGCGGGGTGAACGCTCACTTCAACCTGCTGGTGGACGGCAAGGCCATCGGCGGCGCCACGGTCGGCACGGCGGGCAAGGACTTCACCTTCGCCACCAACCTGACCGCCGATCAGGCGCACAAGGTCCAGGTGCAGTACGACAACGACGCCGTGGTGAACGGGCAGGACCGCTCGCTGTTCGTCAACAAACTCACCATCAACGGCCACGCCGTCGCGCCGACGGCGTCGAACGTCACCTATGACAAGGGCGCTCTCGACGGCAAGGACGTGGTCAAGGGGCAGGCCGGCCTGTGGTGGAACGGCACGCTGGTCGTTGACGCCGACAAGTCCTGGTTCCCGTCTTCCGGAACCGCCTCGGGAAGTGGTGCCGTGGCCTCCGCCCTGTCGGCGGACGGGCAGGACACGGTGTGGCAGCACCTCGTCGCCCAGGGGCTGGAGGCCGCGGCGCCGGTCCATGCGGACACGGCGCTGTCCATGGCGGATCTCGGCCTGTCGGGGGATTTCCACGCCCACGCCGCGCCGACGGATCATCACCTCGACCCGCTGCATCCGTTCGACGCGGCCTGAGCGACGGCGCCCTGAGCCGTGTCATCAGGACGAGGGGTGGAAACGCCCCCGTCCGGTCACGCCGCCACGCGCAGGGACATCATGTGCGACAGGAACTTGTCCAGCGCGGCGCGCAGTTCCTCCGCCGTCCCGCTCAATTGGGCGGTGGTGTGGAAGGCGTCCTCGACCGACGCCCTGACCGACCGTGCGCCGTCGGCAAGGTGCCCGGCCTCGTCGGACATCCGTTCGGCGGACTGGCTGGCCTCGTGAATGTTCTGGGCGATTTCCCGTGTCGCCTCGTTCTGCTGGCCCATGATGGACAGCACGTCCTGCGAATGGGCGCGCAACGCTCCAACCACTGAGCCAATTCCGGCGATCTCGTCGCGGGTCCGGCCCGTCGCGCCGTCGATCTCCTGAAGCAGGCGGGTGATGTCCTCCGTGGCTCCGGCGGTCTGCTTGGCGAGCACCTTGACCTCCGCCGCCACCACGGAGAATCCGCGCCCGGCCTCGCCGGCGCGGGCCGCTTCGATGGTGGCGTTCAGAGCCAGCAGGTTGGTCTGGTTGGCGATGGCGTTGATCAGCTTCAGCGTCCCGCCGATCCGCCCGGCGATGCCGGCCAGCGCGGTGACCGCCTCGGTGGAGCGCTGTGTGGCGGCCTGCGCCTCGTTGACGATGGAGAAGGCGCTCTCCATGCGCAACACCACGCTGTGGTTGGTGGCGGTCAGTTCCTCGGCGGCGGCGGCGATGGCGCGGGCGTTGCTGGCGGTGCCGGAAACCGCGCCGGTCAGATGCTCCGTGCGCACGCCGGTGTCCTGGGCGATGCCGCGCACCGCGCCGGTCGCCGCGTTGACCGCCGCCGCAGACTGGCCGACGCTATCAATGGCGCCCTGCACCGTGTCTCGGAAATTCTCCGCCAATTCGACCAGCATCCGGTTGGTCATGGTCATCACGGCGGTGCTGTAGGCGTCGAAGGATAGGTCAAGGTCGAGGAAGATCGCGGTTTCCACCGCCCCCATGATCCTCATGGCGCGCGGCGCATCGCGGCGGTGCCGCTGGCCGATCAGCCCGCCCAGCCGTCCCATGACCAGCCGGTAGGCTCCGAAATACCAGCGCGGGTGCAGGCCGATGCGGTAATGCGCTTGGCCCACCGCCTTCACGCGCGTCAGGTAGACGTCGTCGAAGCTGCCGGAAAACAGATGTCGCCAGTGATTGACCTGGGCGTCCTTCAATCGCTCGACGGATTTCCCGTCCAGGATCTTCCGGAGTTCGGGAATGGCGAGAAGGTGGTCGTAGAAGTCTTTGAGAATGACGGGCAGGTGCGGCTCGGCGATGCTCCAGGCTTCCTTCAGAAGCGGGGCCGTCTCACCGCCAATCCGCAGAAAGGAGAGGCGTTCCTGAACGCTGCCTTGAATGCCGCCTTGAATGCCACTGTCCATGGTGTTCGTCTCTTTGTTCTTGGTTGGCAAGCGTTGAGCTGCGGCTGGACCGGGGTTCCTCCCGGCTGATCACCGCTCGGCTATCACCATGCGGGCATCATGGACATGACAGTTTTAACGATTGGTTTCATGCTTTATTGCGGTTCTGTAAAATATTAAGTTAAACGAGTTCCCGGAGATAAAAGGAGAAAACCAGGGGAATCACATAATTTCCCATGCCCGTCTTTTGCCGGAGTTATAGGAAATAAGGCAGATTATCAAGTTGCTGGGAATCTTCGCAAAGATGCCGCGAGGAAACGTTTGCCCGCCGTCTGGCTGTTCACTGCCGGAACGTTTTAATACTCTGGTATGCGACAAACAAGCGCAGGTCTATGCCGGTCTCAGGCGGCGCTCTTCCAAGGCTGCCAGCCGCCCAGACGAAGCCCGATCGCGATGCCGGTGAAAGGAATGCGCAACTCCAGGTCGCGGGGCTGAAAGAAGGTCAGGCGTTCCGGCGTGCCCGTGGCGCCGTATTCCAGGCGGGCGCCCTTCGGCTCCTCGGCGAACTCGTCGCTCATCACCTGCCAGATCTCCAGGTCGTCGCCGTGGTTGGAGATCTTGTACTGGCCGCAGCGCCAGACCGGAGCCTCGCCCACGCCGCCCTCGACCACCTTCTTGTCGCCGTCCATCTTCACGTCGCCCACGCCGGCGGCCCGGCCCGACATGGACGGCCCCTGGCTTTCCGCCCGGAAACCCAGCCGCAGCCAGGGGGACCGAGTGCGCGGGATCATGCGGCGCAGCAGGCGCGCGTCCTCCGTCGCGAAATGGTCGGGATCGTCGTACAGGATGCGGTCAAGCGCCGCGGCGATGACGAATCGATCGTCGATGGTCAGGCTGCCGGCGGTCGCACGGCTGGTCGGCTCGTTCATGCAGCACATCCGTTCACGGGCGCCGGTTCATCATACACGCAACCCTCGCGTCCCCGCACCTTTCCAGGTCTGCTCAAGGTCTGCGGTTTCAAGGTTGGCGCGGACGGAGCCGAATGCCAGACCGGCTCAAGGCCGGACTCCACGGCACGCCCCCGCGGCGCTATGCTGCGCCCCCGGCGGCGCCCGCCGATCCAGCGCCGTCCTCCAGCGTCATCCTCATGAGAAGGCACCGAAGAGACCCGCCATGAACGACCTGTTCGATACCCCCGCCGCGCTCCGCAGCATCCCCGTGGAGGAGCTGACGGTGGAGCAGGCGCAGGCGGAACTGGCCGCGCTGGCCCAGGAGATCGCCCACCACGACCGGCTCTATCACCAGCAGGACAAGCCGGAGATTTCCGACGCTGCCTACGACGCGCTGGTCCGCCGCAACAACGGGATCGAGGCGCGTTATCCGGAGCTGCGCCGGGCCGATTCGCCGTCGCTGCGCGTCGGCGCGACCCCGGCGGCGGCTTTCCGCAAGGTGCGGCACGCGCTGCCCATGCTGTCGCTCGGCAACGCCTTCGAGCCGGAGGAGGCGCACGAGTTCGTCGCCCGCGTCCGCCGCTTCCTCGGCCTGTCCGACGACGCCCCGCTGGAGTTCGTGGCCGAGCCGAAGATCGACGGGCTGTCCTGCTCGCTCCGCTACGAGAACGGCCGGCTGGTCCTGGCCGCCACACGCGGCGACGGGACGGAGGGCGAGGACGTGACCGCCAACGTCCGCACCATCAAGGATGTGCCGCAGACCCTGGAGGCGCCATTTCCTGCGGTGCTGGAGGTGCGCGGCGAGGTCTACATGAACCGCGACGACTTTTTGGGCATGAACCGCGCCTACGCGGAGCGGGGGGAGGACCTGTTCGCCAACCCGCGCAACGCCGCCGCCGGGTCGCTGCGCCAGAAGGATTCGAGGATCACCGCATCGCGCCCGCTCTGCTTCTTCGGCTACGCGCTGGGCGAGCTGTCGGAGCCGATCGCCGACACCCAATGGGGCATCCGCGAGCGGCTGCGCGGCTGGGGCTTCTCGCTGAACCGTCCGGCCAACCTGTGCGACGGCGCCGAGGCCCTGCTGACCCACTACCGCAAGATCGGCGAGGAGCGCTCGGCGCTTCCCTTCGACATCGACGGGGTGGTCTACAAGGTCAACAGCCTGGAGCTTCAGCAACGGCTGGGCTTCGTCAGCCGAGCGCCGCGCTGGGCCATCGCCCACAAATTCCCGGCCGAGCAGGCGCAGACCCGGTTGAAGGGCATCACCATCCAGGTCGGCCGCACCGGCGCTCTGACCCCGGTGGCCGAGCTGGAGGACATCACCGTCGGCGGCGTGGTGGTCAGCCGCGCCACCTTGCACAACGAGGACGAGATCGCCCGCAAGGATGTCCGCATCGGCGATCTGGTGACCGTCCAGCGGGCCGGCGACGTGATCCCGCAGATCGTCGGGGTGGTGGAGGGGCAGCGCCCCGCCGATGCCGTGCCCTATGTTTTCCCCGACCATTGTCCGGTCTGCGGCAGCCTCGCCGTGCGCGAGCCGGACGAGGCGGTGCGCCGCTGCACCGGCGGCCTGATCTGCGCCGCCCAGGCCAAGGAGCGGCTGCGCCATTTCGTGTCGCGCAACGCCTTCGACATCGAAGGGCTGGGCGAGAAGACCATCGAGGAGTTCTGGGAGGACGGGCTGATCCGCTCCCCCGTGGACATCTTCACGCTGGAGCGCCGGGTGGCGGCGGGGGAGATCGCCATCCTCGGCCGTCCGGGCTGGAAGGAGAAGTCGGTCGAGAACCTGTTCGCCGCGATCAACCAGCGGCGCGAGCGCATCGACCTGCACCGCTTCATCTTCGCGCTGGGCATCCGCCACATCGGTGAGGTGACGGCCAAGTCGCTGGCCCGCCATTACGGCTCGATCGACGGCTGGTTGGAGGGGATGGAGCGCGCCGTCGCCAACATGCCGGGGGAGGCGTGGCGCGACCTGCACGCTTTGAACGGCCTCGGCCCGGTGAAGGCCGACGCTCTGCTCGCCTGGTTCGCCGACCCGGAGAATCTGCCGAAGCTGGATTTCTACGCCGGCCAGGAGGCGTTGCGGCTGGACAGCGTCATCAAGCTGCTCGGCATCAAGAAGGTGGACAGCCGCGCCGCTCAGGCTCTGGCCGAGCGCTACGGCGCGCTGGCGGACTGGAAGGCGGCAATGCTCGCCGCCGTCGGCGCGCAGCCCGGTCCCGGCTGGGGCGAACTGGTCGCCATCCCCGACGTGGGCGAGGTCGCCGCGGAGGAACTGGCCGGCTTCTTCCAGGAGGAGCGCAACCGCGCCATCATCGACGACCTGCGCGCCGCCGGTGTGCGGGTGGCCGATGCCGAGCGCCCGAAGGCGGCCGGCGGCTCCCCGGTCGCCGGCAAGACGGTGGTCTTCACCGGCACGCTGGAGACCATGACCCGCACCGAGGCGAAGACCCGCGCGGAGTCGCTGGGGGCCAAGGTCGCGGGCTCGGTCTCGGCCAAGACCGATTACGTCATCTGCGGGGCGGACGCGGGCAGCAAGGCCGCCAAGGCGCGCGACCTGGGCGTGACCATCCTCAGCGAGCAGGAGTGGGCCGAGCTGATCGCCGGCTGATCGCCGGCTGGCCCAGGGGGGCGGAAGGGGAGGGGCGGCGCGGCTGAGTGCCGCGTTGACGCCCCTCGCCGCCGGTTCCATAAAGGGGAGAAGCACCATAAGAAAAATGAGACGGGGGATCGCTATGGACTCCATTCAATGGTCGCGCTGGATGAGCGTCGGCATCGAAGAACTCGATGAGGATCATCGTGTTCTCGTGGACATCGTCAACAAGCTGGGTGCGTGCGAAAACCGCGACTCTCCTGATGTCGTCGAAGCGATCCTGGACGAACTGATCCACTACACCAAGGATCATTTCGCGCGCGAAGAAGCGCACATGGCCCAGACCAATTACCCGACCTTCGCCGCACACAAGGCTCTGCACGACACCCTGACGCGCAACGTCGAATCCTACCGCGAACGTTTCCACGCCCAGCGCGACACCATCACCGGCAACGAGGTGTTCGAATTCTGTGCCGACTGGTTGGGCAAGCACATCCTGAAGGAAGACACCCGCTTCGGCGCCTACGCCGCGGAGCAGTGAGTTGTCTCATGTCCCCTCTCCCGCCCCGGGAGAGGGGATTTCGACGGAGCCACCTCAGCCGAAGTCTCAAAAACACAACATAAAATATTGATATAATTCAATTTTATTGTGATTCTGGGAAAACGGCGCGGAAATCATATCCTTTCACTCCCAGAAGGGGAGGGGAGTGTGCGTGCGCCTCGCCTCGCGCGAACCCGAGAGGGGAGGGGGCGCAAAACGAAAATGCCCTCCCCGGAAGGGGAGGGCAGGGGCAACGCGATGCTGTGAGGCGCGTCTCAGGCGACGGCCAGCCGCTCGGTCGCGTGCCAGACGGCGCCCGGCAGCGCCGTGCTCGGCGGGGTCTCGTAGCACCAGGCGCTGGCGTCGGCGAACAGAGCGCGCAGCAGCTGGTTGTTCAGGGCGTGGCCGGACCGGACACCATGGAAATGACCGACGAACATCGCGCCGGCCAGATAGAGGTCGCCGACCGCGTCGAGGATCTTGTGGCGGACGAACTCGTCGTCGAAGCGCAGGCCGCCCTCGTTCATCACCTCGTCACCGGAGATGACCACCGCGTTGTCCAGCGAACCGCCGCGGGCGAGGCCCATCTTGCGCAGCCCCTCGACCTCGTGCAGGAAGCCGAAGGTGCGGGCAGCGCTGATCTCGTCACGGAAGGTCTCGGCGTCCAGCTCCATCTCGTGGCTCTGCTGGGCGATCGCCTTGCTGGCGAAGTCGATCTCGAAGCTGAAGCCCGTCGTGTGGTCCGGCGTGAAGGTGGCGCTCTTGTTGCCCTCGGTCACGGTGACCGGCTTCAGGATGCGGATGGCCCGGCGGGGCGCGTTCTGCGACACGGTGCCGACGCGCTCGATGGCCTCCACGAAGGGGGCTGCGCTGCCGTCCATGATCGGCACCTCGATGTTGTCCAGCGCGACCACGGCGTTGTCCACGCCGCAGCCGGCCAGCGCCGACATCAGGTGCTCAATGGTGCCGATGGTGGTGCCGTGGGCGTTGCCGATGACCGTGCACAGCTTGGTGTCGACCACATGGTCCCAGCGCGCCGGGATCACCGCGGCGGGGCCGCTGAGATCGGTGCGCCGGAAGACGATGCCGGTGTTCGGCTCGGCCGGGGAAATCGTCAGGGTGACCGTCGCGCCCGTATGCAGCCCGACGCCCGAGCAACGCACCGGCTTCGCCAGGGTACGCTGCAGCATGCCTTCGGTCTTGATGCGATTCTGAGCCACGGTGTCTGTCCCGTTTCAATCTTGGTCTTGGTGCGATCGGTCCGCGACTTGCCGCCGGTCTCCCTTGGGAGGGGCGGGTCAGCGCTTATGACCGCATATGCTAGGTATCACTGCCCCCTGTGGACGACAAATCACTCTTTGTTACCGTTTGTTGCAGGACGGTAGAGCACCGTCGCCGGGCGCGAACCAGGGCGCTCCCCAGACACGAAAAGACCGCCCCCGGAGCGTTCTTGCGAAGCTCTGGAGGCGGTTGAAGTCTAACAGGTTGTGGATGCCCGCCGATGCCGCTTCGAAAGAGGCGGCGGCGACCGGCGGGTTGCTGTTGCCCTCAGATCAATTGGGCCAGCCTCGGTGACGCGTCAGTTGGCCTGACGGCGCAGGAAGGCGGGGATGTCCAGCGCTTCCTCGTCGATCTTCTGGGTGGTGCCGTCGCCCATCGCCTGCGGGCGCGGGGGCTGGGCCATCGGCTGCTGCGGGGCGGCCATCGGCGGCTGCGGCATCATCGGCTGCTGGTGTTGCGGCTGCTGGTGTTGCGGCTGGTTATGCTGGGGCTGATGGTGCTGCTGCGGCTGATGCTGCGGGGCCGGCTGGGGAGCCGGTTCGGCCTTGCGGCCGGCCAGACCGGTTACCAGACCGAACAGGAAGTTCGGCTTGCGGGCCGGCGGCTCAGCCTGGGCGGCGGCGGCGAGCTGGCTCGACATCGGGACCGAGGACTGGCGCGGGCCGGGATCGGCGGCCTTCGGGGCGATGAAGTGGCCGTCGCGGCGCTCGCTGTGCAGCGGACCGGTGGCGACGTTGCGGGCCGGGGCGGTTTCCACCGGCTGCATGCCGTCATGGCCCATCGGCATGTGCGGGTGGGGCGCATGCTGCGGGGCGTGCTGAACCATCGGGTCCATGGGCTGCTGGACCGGCTGCGGCGCCGGCTGCTGGACCGGAACGTGCTGCTGGAACTCCGACGGATGCGGCTGCTGGACCTGGGGCTGCGCGACCCCGCCCATCGGGCGCGGGGCCAGACCGGCGCCGGGGATCGCCGGGGCGAGCTGACCGGGGGAGGTGAGCGGCGCCGGGGCGGCCTGGGTCAGGCCAGCCGCGCCGGCGGGCTTCTTGGCGCCGCCATTGCCGCCGTTGCGGTCGGAGACCAGCGACAGGTTGACCGGGTGCAGGGTGCGCGGGTTGGACATGGCCGCGGCGTCGATGCCGGTGGCGACCACCGACACGCGCATCACGCCGTCCAGCGAGCTGTCGAAGGTCGAGCCGAAGATGATGTTGGCGTCCGGATCGACTTCGTCACGGACGCGGTTCGCCGCCTCGTCGACCTCGAACAGGGTCATGTCGTAGCCGCCGGTGATGTTGATGAGGACGCCGCGGGCACCCTTCATCGACACGTCGTCGAGCAGCGGGTTGGAGATGGCGGCCTCCGCGGCCTCGATGGCGCGGCGCTCGCCGCCAGCCTCGCCGGTGCCCATCATCGCCTTGCCCATCTCGGTCATGACCGAGCGGATGTCGGCGAAGTCCAGGTTGATGAGGCCGGGCATCACCATCAGGTCGGTCACGCCGCGCACGCCGGAATGCAGAACATCGTCGGCCATCTTGAAGGCGTCCGCGAAGGTCGTCTTCTCGTTGGCGATGCGGAACAGGTTCTGGTTCGGGATGATGATCAGCGTGTCGACATACTGCTGCAGCTCGGCGATGCCCGATTCGGCCAGCCGCATGCGGTGCGCGCCCTCGAAATGGAAGGGCTTGGTCACCACGCCGACGGTCAGCAGGCCGCGCTCGCGGGCCGCGCGGGCGATGACCGGGGCAGCGCCCGTGCCGGTGCCGCCGCCCATGCCGGCGGTGATGAACACCATGTTGGCGCCTTCGAGGTGACCGATGATCTCCTCGAGCTGCTCCTCGGCGGAGGCGCGGCCGACGTCCGGCTTGGAGCCGGCGCCCAGGCCGCGGGTCATGGTGGTGCCGAGCTGGACGCGCTTCTCGCAGAGCGAGCCCTTCAGGGCCTGCGCGTCGGTGTTGCCCACGACGAAGTCCACGCCTTCCAGGTTGGACTTGATCATGTTGTTCACGGCGTTGCCGCCGGCGCCGCCGACACCGAAGACGGTGATGCGGGGCTTCAGTTCGGGCTCGATGCTGGGGATGGTCACGTTGATCATGTTATGGCCTCCACAACCTTTTGATTGGTTCGATGCTTTGCGTCGCGGGTTCTTTGCCCGGTTGGGTCCGGGTGGTGTTTTTAGGCAGGAATGCGGTGGTGCTGCGGGAGCCTTTTTGGGGCCGGGAACCATGTCCGGTGGGTCATAGGTTCTCCCGCAGCCACAGGCCGACGCGCCCGAAGAACCCCGTGCCGGCGCCAGCCTCATGGCCCGCCACGGGAAGTTCCGCCGGATTGCGCACGGCGTGGAGAAGGAGGCCCGCGGCGGTCGCGTAGGACGGACCGCCTTGCGCCTCGTTCAGACCGGTGATCCGCGTCGGTCGCCCGATGCGGACCTGTTTGTCCAGGATCAGCTGCGCCAGCTCGCGCATGCCCGGAAGTTGGCTGGCGCCGCCCGTCAGGACGACGCGCCGGCCGACCAGCTTCGCGTAGCCGGAATGCTCCAGCCGCGAGCGGACATGCTCGAAGATTTCCTCCAGCCGCGGCTGGATGATGCGCACCAGATAGGATTTCGGCAGGTTGTTGGCGCCGAGGCGCTCCTCCTCGCCGACCTGGGGGACGTCGATCATCTCGCGCTCGTCGGCGGGGCTGGTGATGGCGCTGCCGTGCAGCGTCTTCATGCGCTCCGCATGGACGACGGGCGTGGTCAGCCCGCGCGCGATGTCGTTGGTGACGTGGTTGCCGCCCAGCCGGATGCAGTCCGACCAGACCAGCGTGCCTTCGGAGAAGACCGAGATCGTCGTGGTGCCGCCGCCCATGTCGATGCAGGCGGAGCCCATCTCCATCTCGTCGTCGACCAGACAGGCGAGGCCGGACGCGTAGGGGCTGGCGACCAGACCCTCGATGTCGAGATGGCAGCGGGCCACGCAGGTCTGCAGGTTGCGCACCGCCCCGGCGGGCGAGGTGATGACGTGGGCCTGGACGCCCAGCCGCTCGCCGTACATGCCCTTGGGGTCGCGGATGCCGCGGCTGCCGTCCAGCGCGAAGCCCACGGGGATCGCGTGGACCAGCGCCTGGTCCGGGCCGACCTGCAGGCTGCGGGCGTGGGCCAGCGCGCGGCGGACGTCGCTCTCCGTCACCTCCTGGCCGGAAACGGGGACCTCGGCGTTGAAGCCGTGGGAGATCGGGGAGGACACGTTGACGATCACGTCGCGGATCGTCTCGTTGGCCATCTGCTCGGCCGCGTGGACGGCGGCGCCGATGGAGGTCTCCGCCGCTTCCATGTCGATGATGGCGCCGGCGCGGACGCCCGTGGCGATCTGGTGGCCGATCCCCACGATGCGCACGGCCCCCGCATCCTCGACGCGGGCGATGAGGCAGCACACCTTGGTCGAGCCAACGTCCAGCGCGGCGATGATCCCGCCGCGGGTGGCTCGTTTTGGCTTTTTCGCCCCGTTGAAGCCCATGTTCAGCACAACCCTATGGCCTCGATGCGTCCGGTCGTCCGCGTTTCAGAAAAGGGGTTCAGGAGGAGGTGTGGCGGAGGATCACGTCTTCTTGCCCGGCTTCTTCTTGTTGTCCTCCTCCGTCCAGGGCAGGACGGCGGTGGCGGAGGTCTGAAGCACGGCGCGGTCGTTCTGGCGCAGGTCGATGGCCACGATGTCGCGGTCGAGGACCTGTCCCGTCGCGTCCATCTCCGCCAACTGGCGCAGCGCGGACGGCATGCGGGCTTCCGGCAGTTTCACCACGACACCGTTCTTCAGCTTGAGGTCCCAGCGGCGGTCGCCGACCCAGGAGGCGGCGCTCACCTTGTCGCGCAGAGCCGGCACGTTGTCGAGGGCCGCGAGCAGCTTCGGCACCTGCATCGGCGCGTTGGCGCCGACGACCTGCGGCAGTGTCTCGATCCGCCGGTTGCCGCGCCGCGCCAGCTCGGTCGCGTCGGCCAGCGGGCGGCCTTCGCGGTCGATGACGGTGAACTTGCGGTCGTGCTGCCAGATCGCCATCGGCTCCCGTTCCGTCAGGCGGACGAACAGGATGCCGGGCAGGTGGCGCTCGATGGAGGCCGAGGCGACCCAGGGCAGGCTTTCCAGCTTCTCCTTGGCGTCGGACAGCGTGACGGCGAGGATCGGATCGCCGCGCTGCACGCCAAGCACGCGCAGGATGGACGCCGGGTCGGTCTCGGTGCGGCCCTCGACCAGAACGTCGGCGATGGCGAAGCCGGCGGACGCGCTGGTCTGGATCAGGCTTTCCTGCAACGCCGCGGTGGTCTCGGCGAAGGTGCCGCGCTGCCACGCCGACACGGCCATGCCGGCGACGACCAGGACCGGCGTCAGCAGAATGGCCGCCTTGACCGCGGGACGGGTCCAGCGCGGCCAGGCGCGGCGGCGGTTGCCTTTCTGGGCCGACTTCGCCATGGCGCGCGGCGGCACGGGCATGTCGTCGCGGGCCCGGTTCGCAGAGCCCCCGAAACCGGCGCGGAACTGCGGATCGATGCTCAGTCGAGTTGACATGCGGCGTTCTCCACCATCCAAGCGACGAGAGCCCCGTAGGTGAGCCCCACGGCAGCGGCCTGTTCGGGAACCAGCGACAGCGGCGTCATGCCCGGCTGGTTGTTGATTTCCAGGAAAAAGAGTCCGTCCGTCCCACTTTTACGATCGTCCCAGCGGAAGTCGCTGCGCGAAACGCCGCGGCACCCCAGGGTTCGGTGGGCCAGGACCGCCAACCTCTTGGCTTCTTCCGCGACGTTCTCGGGAATCTGCGCGGGCACAGTATGAACGGCATGACCGGCGCTGTATTTAGCCGTGTAGTCATACACCTGTGCTTCGAAACGGATCTCCGTCACGGTCAGGGGGCGGCACTCGCCGTCCAGCCCGCCCATGACGCCCACGGTCAGCTCGCGGCCCGGGATGAACTCCTCGACCAGGGCGCGCTCGCCGAAGGTCCAGGCGTCGCCGACCGGGCTGTTCTGCCCCTCGCGCACCAGCGTGACCCCGACGGTCGAACCCTCGTCCACCGGCTTGACGATGTAGGGGGCGGGCATCGGGTGAGCACCGCCGGTCAGCTCGCCCTTGGTGAGGACGAGGCCCTTGGGCGAGCGCACGCCGACCGGGGCGAGCAGCGCCTTGGTCATCGCCTTGTCCATGGCGACCGCGGCGGCGCGCACGCCGGAATGGGTGTAGGGGATGCCGAGGAATTCCAGGACGCCCTGGATCGTCCCGTCCTCGCCACCGCGCCCGTGCAGGGCGTTGAAGACCGCGTCGGGGCGCGGGTCGGTCAGCGCGCGCAGCAGCCCCTCCAGGTCGCGCTGCACGTCCACCGCGGTGACGCGGTAGCCTTCCTCCTCCAGCGCCTTGGCGACGCCGGCGCCGCTGACCAGCGACACCTCGCGCTCCGCCGACCAGCCGCCCATCAGGACGGCGACATGCTTCTTGTGGGGGGTGGTCATGCGGACGCTCCTTCGCGGGCCACGCCGACCCGCTTGATTTCCCACTCCAGCGTGACGCCGGAGGTCTCGAACACCCGGCGCCGGACCTCTTCGCCCAGCGCCTCCAGCTCCGCCGCGTTGGCGGTGCCCTGGTTGATGAGGAAGTTGCAGTGCTTCTCCGACACCTGCGCGCCGCCGATGGTCAGCCCGCGGCAGCCGGCCTTATCGATCAACTCCCACGCCTTGTGGCCGGGCGGGTTCTTGAAGGTCGAGCCACCGGTGCGCGAGCGGACCGGCTGGGTGTCGGCGCGCTGGTCGGAAATCTCCGCCATGCGCTGCGCGATCTCCGCCGGGTCGCCGACCGTGCCGCGCAGGGTGGCGCCGGTGAAGATGACGTCCTCCGGCACCCCGGCGTGGCGGTAGGTGAAGCCCATGCCGGCGTTGTCGTAGGACACGCGTTCGCCGCGGCGGGTCACGCCCTGGGCGGAGACCAGCACGTCCTTGATCTCGTGGCCGTAGGCGCCGCCGTTCATCCGCAGCGCGCCGCCGATGGTGCCGGGGATGCCCGACAGGAATTCCAGCCCGGCGACGCCGGCGTCGCGCGCCACCGCGGCGACGTTCAGGTCGAGCGCCGCGGCCCCGGCCTCCAGCGTCAGCCCGTCCGCCGCGATGCCGGCGAAGCCGCGGCCCAGCCGGATCACCACGCCGGGAATGCCGCCGTCGCGGATCAGCAGGTTGGAGGCGACGCCCAGCACCGTCACCGGCACGTCGTCCGGCAGTCCGGCCAGGAAGCCCGCCAGATCGTCGGCGTCCTCCGGCCGGAACATGACCTCCGCCGGCCCGCCGACGCGGAACCAGGTAACGTTCGCCAGCGGTGCCGCGGCGGTCAGCCGTCCGCGGCAGGCGGGCATCCGGTCGATGAGGGAGGCGGTTGTGGCTGTCATCGGAGAAAAACCCGTCACGCCTTGCCCGACAGCTTGTCCAGCTCGCCCGGCAGGGCGTTGGCCCACTGGGTGATGTTGCCGGCGCCCAGGCAGACCACGAGGTCGCCGGACCGCGCGATCTCGCGGACCAGCTGCGGCAGCTCGTCCGGGCCGTGCAGGGCGAGCACCTGACGGTGGCCGTGCATGCGCAGGCCCTCGACGAGGCTGTCGCGGTTGACGTTCTCGATCGGCTGCTCCCCGGCGGCGTAGACGTCGGCCACGATCACCGCGTCGGCGTCGTTGAAGCAGGTGCAGAACTCCTCGAACAGGTTGGCGAGGCGCGAATAGCGGTGCGGCTGGACGACGGCGATGGTGCGGCCGGTACCGGCGGTGCGCGCGGCCTTCAGCACGGCGGCGATCTCCACCGGGTGGTGGCCGTAATCGTCGATGACGGTGATGCCGTTCGACTCGCCGGTCTTGGTGAAGCGGCGCTTGACGCCCTGAAACTTCGCCATGCTGTCGCGCATCACCACGTCGGGCAGGCCCATCTCGTTGCCCACCGCGAAGCAGGCCAGCGAGTTCTGGACGTTGTGCGGGCCGTACATCGGCAGGCGCACGCCGATGATGGTCCGGCTCTCCCCGGTGTGGCGGTCGTCGATCACCACGTCGTACTCGGCGCCCTCGGTGCCCAGCCGCATGTTCACGGCGCGCACGTCGGCCTGCGGGCTGAAGCCGTAGGTGATGATGCGGCGGTCCGACACGCGCGGGATCATCGCCTGCACCTCCGGATGGTCGATGCAGAGCGCGGCGAAGCCATAGAAGGGGATGTTCTGGACGAAGCTGTCGAAGGCGGCCCGCATGTTGTCGAAGGTGCCGTAATAGTCGAGATGCTCCGGGTCCATGT
>NZ_JAUQTX010000260.1:0-8891 GCF_059803775.1 Azospirillum sp. UFLA03-27
GCGTATAATCGTCGGCAGCGTCAGATGTGTATAAGAGACAGAGATATGAGCGGGCGGCGGTCTCGGCGCTGATGTAGGAGGGGTAGGAGGCGACGATGGTGATGACCGGGTAGGCGATGAAGGCGGCGGCGTGGCCGGCCAGCACGACGGTCGTGATGTCGGTGTTGGACACCGCTGGCAGCAGGAAGATGATCCCGGCCAGCGCCGCGTAGTAGGTCAGCTCGCTCAGAGTGAAATAGTGGCTGTACTCGGCGCCGAAGCGGTGGCGCTCCGTCCGCAGCGCCTCGGCGCAGGCGGTGGCATCGGACAGCGCGTTGGCGGCGCGGCGGCGGTTCAGCTTGCACTCGCGCAGCGTCTGCAGGATGTGGTCCGACCGTTCGGACAGCGCGCCCTCGGCCTCGTGGATCGTCTCCGACAGCCGTTCCAGCCGCAGGACGGAGCGGGTGATCAGGATGCCGCCGACCGTCAGGAAGGCCAGCACGATCAGCACCGCGGCGTTCGACAGGCTGGCGAGATAGAGCAGGCACAGCACGATGGCCGCGACCGACTGGAAGCTGATGACCAGCGTCGGCACCGCCTGGGCGAGAAGCTGAAGCTCCGGCCCGGCCACCTGGGCGAGGCGGGTGGAGCCGACCGCCATGGCGTCGGGCAGGTCGGCGGTCACCGCGCGGCGCAGCAGGTCGACGCGCAGGATCGCCAGCGCCGCCTGCATCCGCTTGGACGCCGCGCTCATCATCCAGCCCTGCGCGAAACGCCAGGAGAAGGCGGACAGCAGGAAGATGAACAGCAGACGCTGCAACCCCTCCGGATCGTCCATGATGACCAGCGCGCTGTTCAGCGAGGTCAGCAGGGCGAGGTTGAGGGCCGCCGCCAGCACCGCCAGCAGCATCAGCGGCTGCATGTTGCGCAGGGCGTCGCGTCTCAGGATGCGCCAGAGATCCATCGCCGGCTC
This sequence comes from Azospirillum sp. UFLA03-27, assembly GCF_059803775.1. Taxonomy (NCBI): domain Bacteria; kingdom Pseudomonadati; phylum Pseudomonadota; class Alphaproteobacteria; order Rhodospirillales; family Azospirillaceae; genus Azospirillum; species Azospirillum sp. UFLA03-27. Next base: position 953 of record NZ_JAUQTX010000260.1, read on the forward strand.
ACTTGGACTGGATGAGGTCGAGCAGGCGGGACGGCGACATGGTCGACAGGATGGGGGCCGCGGCGGCCTTTCCGTCCTTGGCCGGCCCGGCGGCGGCCCCTGCTGCTGCGCCCCCCTGCTGCGGCTTGACGCCGGGGACCGGTGCCGTCGGCGCGTGGCCCGCCGTAGCCGGCGCGGGCTCGGCGCCCGCGGTGTTCAGGCTGGGCATCTGGGCGACCGGCACCTGTCCGGGGGTGCCTTCGCCGCTCAGCGAGGGAAGCTGCGCGGCGGGCGGCACCGGCAGGCCGCTCGGCATGGTGACCGTCGCGGCCCCCGCCTGCGGCGCACCGGGGGCAGGGGCGCCCGGCATCGGGAGGGTGGCGCCCTGGCCCGAGGCGGCGTCGAGGATCAGCGGCAGCCCGCCGCTGGCGGCGTTGCCGATGACGACGATCTTGGCGTTGGGCGAATGGGCCAGCTCCAGCGTCGCCTCGATGCCGCGCCAGCGCAGGTAGTTCTCGGTCAGGTTGGCCTGGACCGTCTCCTGGAAGGCGCGGATGCCCTGGCCTTCGAGCTGCTTGCGCTGGCTCTCGAACAGCTCGCGCTGCAGGCGGAACTGGTATTCCTGGGCGGCTTGGTCCTGCTGGATCTTGCGCTCGATCGACACCATGATCGCTTCGGGCAGCGAGACGTTGCGGATCAGGATGTCCTGGATCAGCAGGTAGCCGGTCTTGGTCCGCCCGTCCGGCTTCGGCGTGTCCTCGGCTCCGATGATCTGGGCGTACATCACGCGGTCGGCGACCTGCTCGAAGGTCTCGGTCTGAACGCGCAGGCGGCGGTGGGCGTAGAGCTCGTCGGCCTTGAAGCGCGACACGATCTCGCGCGAGACCGACCCGACCTCCGGCACCAGCAGCACTTCCAGATAGTTCGGCCCGACGTTCTTGTGCAGGGCGGCCAGCATCTCCGCGTAGGGGCGGTAGCGCACCGTGATCTCGATGCTGACGTTCAGGCCGTCGTTGGCGATCGCCGAGTAGGAGCGGGTGTCCTCCTGCAGGCGCAGGTCGTAGACCTCGATCTTGTCCCAGGGGAAGATGACGTGCACGCCCTCGGCCAGGGCCGGAGCCATCTGGGTGCCCTGGTGGAAGCGCTTCCACAACACGCCGCCGTGGCCGGCGGGGATGAAGACGACGATCGACGGCGCGAAGTAGAGGAAGATCAGGATGCCGACCAGCAGCGTGCACAGCAGCGACCGGCGGTGCTCCTCGTACCAGTTGCCGAGCAGCGCGCGCAGGCGCGACTTCGGCTGCGGCGTCGCGTCGGCGTCGTCGTAGGTGAAGGCCTGGTCAGCCATGTCACGCGGTCTCCTGGAGCAAAGCCGTGGCGGGGCGGGGCGCGGCCTTGTCGGCCGGCGCGTCCATCTGCCCGTTTGTCATGTGAATGGTGACGTCGCAGACCGACGAGGCGTTGCCGTCGTGCGACACGAAGATCACGGTGCGGCCGAGCGCCCGCAGCTTGCCGATGATCTCGTTGGTGAAGCGGGTGCGGAACTCGGCGTCCTGGTCGGACGTCCATTCGTCGAGGATGATGATCGGGTGCCCCTCCGCGACCGCGACGGCCAGGGCGACGCGGCGGCGCTGGCCCTTGGACAGGTCGCGGTTCAGCAGGCCGTCGCCGGTCTCCGGAACCAGATGGTCGATCTTCAGATAGGCCAGCATCTCGCGGAACAGCTCCGCGTCGAAGGTCGACCCCTGCGGCAGGCGGGTGAACAGGTGGTGGTCCTGGAACACCGCGCAGAACAGGTCGCGGTAGGACTCCAACCGGTCGCCCTCCACCGCCTGCCCGTCGAGCAGCACCTGCCCCTCGTCCGGGCGGAACAGCAGCGGGATGACGCGCAGCAGGGTGGACTTGCCCGACCCGTTGGCGCCGACGATGCCGACGACGCTGCCCGCCGGGATGGTCATGTCGATGGGACCGATCACGAAGGGCTCGGGCCGCAGCCCGGCGCGGTAGGCGAAGCGCACGCCGCGCAGCTCGATGGCGGAGAAGCGGCGCGGCGCGCGGGCCAGCTTCGACGGGGCGTACTCCGCCGCCGGCATGGCGGCCAGCAGGGTGGTGAGCTGGTTCGCCGCATCCTCCGCCGCGATGTAGTCGGGCACGGCGTTGAGGAACTTCGACAGCGGCCGGGCGAGGAACAGGATGACCGAGGTCACCAGCGGAAGCTCCGCCGCCGACAGCGCGCCCATGCGCGGGAAGATGAAGACGAAGACCGCGGAGAAGCCGATGACGATGGTGGCGATCCAGGAAAACAGCTCGCCCAGATTGCGCCCGTGGCGCCGCTTCAGGTCCTCCCATTGGGCGACGTCGGCCTCGACCGCCTGGGCCAGCTCGTCGCGCCGCGCCTTGCCCAGCTTGATCTCGGCGTTGCCGCCGACGATCTCGGAGAAGCCCTGGAGCATCCGCACCTCGGACTCCTTGGCCTGGCCGAGCAGGGCGCGGGTGCGCTGCGCCTCGCGGACGTACCAGCCGCCGATCATCGCGCCGGCCACCAGCAGCAGCGTCGCGCCCACCGTGGTCAGCGTCCACAGGTAGAGGTAGGCGACGACCGCCACCAGCATCATGTTGGCGGCGATCGACAGGTTGGGCAGCAGCGCCGCGATGCGCTCCAGATGGTGGTTGCCGAGGTCGAAGGAGCGGCGGGCCTGCATGTCGAGGATGTCGGCGTGGTTGCCCAGCGTGACGGTCTGCAGGAAGCGCCGCCGCACCCCGGCCAGCGCGCTGAAGCCGGTGGTCAGCACCAGACCGACGAAGCGCTTGCTGAAGGCGTAGGAGACCAGCAGCGACAGGCAGAAGATCAGGAAGGGCGTGTCCAGCACCTCGCCGCGCATCCAGCCGTTCAGCTCGGCGCTGAGGCTCATCAGGCTGATGAGGTTGGCGGTGGCGGCGACGCAGCCGGTCACCACCAGCCGGGTCAGGATCTCACGGTCGGCCAGCCCGATCAGGGGCAGCAGAGCCGAGACGGGCCGGCTGGGAGCGACACGCTTGGTTGTCTTGCTTTTGCTCATCGCTCCGCCTCACTCCGCCAGCCAGGAGTCGAGGATGCGGGTGATCGTTCCGTTGTCGCGCAGCTTGACGAAGGCGGCCTGCAGCCGCTCGGCCTTCTCCTTGCGCGCTTTGGGCATGGCGATGTAGCGGGGGATCAGGCCGAGCGGCTTGGGCAGGACGCGCACGTCCTTCAGCCGCCCGTCCTGCTTGGCCATGTGGTTCAGCACATGCAGGTCGCCGACGATCACGTCCACCCGGCCCAGGATCAGGCGGCGGAAATTGACCACATTGCTGCTCGACGGGACCTTTTCCAGATAGGTCGCGGCGTCGAAGTCCGGCGCGTAGGCGAAGCCGTCGACCACGCCGATGCGGTAGGGGGTCAGGTCCTCCAGACGCTCGAAGGCGATGGGGGAGTCCTTGCGCACCATGAAGACGGTCGTGCCGGTGCGGAACGGGCCGATCATGTTGTACTGCGCGAAACGGGCGGGCGAGGCGATGAACTGGAACCCGACGTCGGCGGTGTTCTCGTCCATCGACCGGACGACCTCGGTCCAGGACAGCGGCCGGTGGACCGGGGTGATGGTCAGCTCCTTCAGCAGGGCGACGACGATCTCGGTGTCGATCCCCGTGCGGGTGCCGTTGAAGGAGTAGTTGTAGGGCGGGAAATGGTCTTCCGACGCGATGGTCCAGTATTCGGCGCGCGCCGGAAGGGTCGCGGCGAACAGCGCCAGCAGGACCGGCAGCAGGAGCCGCAGGGCCGGGCGGAGGATGGACGCCGTCGCCGCCGTCATGCCTTCGCCCGCTTCTTGCTGCGGGTGGTTAGCAGGATCATCACGAGAAGGGCGCCGGGCGGCGTCAGAACCACCGCCAGGAAGGCGTAAAGCAGGAAGCCGCCGCGGCGGCCGATCCCCAGAAACCCGACCAGCAGGCAGAGACCGATGTAGATCAGCTCGAACACGGCGATGCTTCCTTCTTTGCCCGGCGCCCCGGCGTCGTGCCCTTAGCCGGCCTTCTGGACCGGCTGCTCTTCCATCTGCGGCGCCGCGGCGGGGGCCTCGCCGGCCTCGTTCTTGGCGGCGTCGTTCCGGGCGGCCTCGAACTCCTTGCGGAAATGCTCGCGCATCGTCTCGACGTCGAAGTCCAGCAGCGTGCCGCCGGTCTCGAAGTGCTGCGCGAACACGCGGCCGAGCGCCTGGGTGGCGGCCAGCGACAGGGCCGGCATGACGGCGACGCCCAGGGCGGTGCCGATGAACGGAACGGCCTTCACGGCGGAGCCGAGCACGCTGGAGCTCAGCGCGCCGGGCATGACGCCGCCCATCAGCGCGCCGATGATCGCGCGGGTGCGCTCCTGCGCGAACTCGATCTCATAGAGCTTGGCGAGCTTATGGATCAGGTTGAGCTGGGCCACGCTGACCGCGGCGACGTCCGCGCCGGGAACGGGGATGAGTCCGAAGGCACCCGAGGCGTAGCTGTGATACTTGATCAGTTCCTGGGCGCGCTTCTTGCGGTCTACCATGATCCGAAACCTTTCGAGGGACAGGTGAGGTTGATTTCAGGTGGAAACGGTAAGCTCAGACACACGTCTTGAGACGTTATGCGTCGCAAATTTGGCATTCCGAAAGAAACAAAGCATCGCCAATCAACCGCTGCCTAAGCGATTGGTAAAAAAATGCCCCTATTGCCGCTGGTAAATTAGAGAGTGGTTCTCGGGACTGTCGTTGGGCAAAGAATGACTGCCCAACGATCCAATATGTCCCAACGACTTGATACATTTTCAGTAATTAACAACGCATTAAATGCCTATGACCACCGTCGGAGTTTTTGTTGGAAGCTGCGTCATCTTTCTGCGAATTGTAACAAAGTTCATCATCAGCTTTTCTTTGTGCACCGATCTCCACTACCTCTGCGGGAAACGCGCGGGCAGGTCGAGGGCGCGCGCCGGAAGCTCGTTGCGTGTCCCGGCGATGACCGCCGCGCCCAGCACCAGGACGGTGTCGCGCACCGGCTGCCCTTCGATGGTCTGCGTGGGCAGGGCGACGCGCAACAGCAGGCCGTCCCGCGACGATGACGGAGTGTGGCCTTTCAGCAGGCGCAGCAGCGCCCACGGTCCGCGCTCGGCCAGGGTGATGGTGTCGCCGGTGGCCGCGGCGGTTCCGCCCGCCGGCGCGCCCTTCGGACGGAAGGGCGACCCGGAGGCCCAGCGGGCGCTCAGCAGCACCGGCTGGCCCGGCGTCCAGGCGAGCGTCCCGCCGTTGGCCGTTGCCCCCACCGCGCTGGCGCCGGAACGCACCGACCAGTCGATGATGTGCTCCGCCCCGACCTCCTGCGCGCGGTTGGCGCCGTAGGTGAGGCGGACGCTGACCGGCGACGGGCGCGCGATGGCCTCCAGCAACGGGCGGGCGGCCTCCATCCGCTCCATGAAGGCGGCGACCTCGGGGGTCGCGGTCCGCATCACCGCCACCCGGTGCTCGTCGAGCTGCCGGTAGAAGCGGCGGACGTCCTGCGGATCGGCGTCGGCCGCGCCGCGCGCCTGTTCGGAGCCCACGAAGGGGAAGCGCCCGGCGAGGGTCTGCGCGAAGGCGGTGGACAGCTTCGACAGGGCGACGTCGCTGTCCGGAACCGGAGCCTCCACCGGCATTCTGGGCAGGATCGGCAGATGCGCGACGACGGCCGGCTCCTCCACGACGGCGGGCGGCGGAGCCGCGGGTTCCGGCGACGGGGCCGGCCGTGGAGGCGGAGGAGGGGCCGCCGCGACCGGCTTGGCCGGCTCCGCTTCGGGCGAAATGAGCTTTGGTTCCGCGGGCTTCGGTTCCGCGGGCTTGGATACAGCGGGCTTGGCTTCGGCCGGCTCGACGGCTTCGGCGGGCGGAGCGTCGGGAACCGCTGCGGGAAGGGCGGCGGCCAGGGCGTCCGGCAGCGCGGTCACCGCCGGGTTGAGAGCCAACGCGCCGCCGTCACCCACCGCGAACAGGGCGCCGGTCTGCGGCGCACCCAGCGCCAGGACGGCGGCGCGGGCGCCGGTCGCGGCGGTGGACAGGGCCTCGGTGATGCGGTCGGTGGTGTCGCGCCCCGGCAGATCGGCGATGGCCGCCTTCTGGAGCGCCACGCGGATCGCGTCGGGCAGGCCGCGGGCGGGCTCCTGCAGGGCCCCGGCGATGGGCCAGGAAACGGCTTCGACAACGGCGCCAGTCAGGCGGCGGACGTCCTCGACATCCTCGGCGGTCGGCGTCTCCGGCAGGCCGCGCAGCCGTTCGGCCAGGGCCTCGGCGCGCTGGCGGAGCGGGTTGCGGCCGTACAGCTCCTCGGCCAGCGGGGCGGCGAGCTGCACCGATTCCGCACGCACCGCCGCGGCGATGGTCCGGGCGTCGAGGTTGGGCAGGTCGGCGCCCGCGGCGATGCGCGTGATGTAGCCGTCCGTCGCCGTCATCGGCGACCGGGGGACGGCGCCGTAGACGCTTTCGGCCAGCGCGTTCAGCTCGTCGAAGCCGCTGTTGCGGCGGAAGCGGTCGTAGCGCTCCAGCGCGTCGCGCCGCCCGCCGATGCGGTCGAGCTGCTCGGCGAGCCGGCGGAAGGCGGGCAGGTCCTCGACCCGCTGCGGGTTGGCGACCGGCGGCAGGTCGGCCATGGTGGCGCTGGGCAGCAGGGCGTCGCGGATCGGCCGCAGCACCGAGCGGCGCAGCGTGACCGAGGCGAGCCGCTTCTTGTCCTCGTCGAAGGTGCTGAACAGCGAGGTCGGCAGCAGTGGCGTGGCGAGGGAACTGCGCTCCATCACCGCCGTGGCGGCGATCACCCGACCGGCCAGGGGGCCGTCGGTGACGGCGTCGCGCGCCAGCAGCGCCCGGCGCAGATCGGCGGTGGCGGCGGCGACCGGCGGGCTGCCGGCGGACACGCTGGACACGCCCTGCCACGCGGCGACCGACAGGCCGGCGACCGAGGCGGCGAGCGCGGCCTGGGCCATCCGGCGGCGCTTGTGGGCCTGCTGGTAGGCGGCGTCGGACGGCCGTCCGTAGCCGGCCTCGGCGAAGGTGCGGCCGGGCAGCAGGTTGCGGGCGAAGACCGGGCGGCGCCCGCCGGTGGCCGGGGCGTAGGCGCCGGTCAGGGCGATGCCGCGCAGCGGGAAGGGCTCTGCCTGGTCGTCGCCACCCAGGGCGCCGTCCAGGAACAGCGCCAGCGGGTGGCGCAGCGTGTCCAGGGATGCCGGCAGCAGCGGCAGCCGCACCCCGGCGGTGCCGGCGGCGAAGGCGTCGGCCTCCAGAACGGCGATGTCGGCGGCGATGGCGTCGAACGCCTCGTCGATGCGGCGCGGCTCGAAGGGCTTCGCCCAGTCCTGGGGGTTGGTCCATCCCAACACGCCGTCCAGCAGGGCGGACGGCATGGCGGCGCAGAGGTCGGTGAAGCCGTCCAGCGCCTCGGCGCGGACCACGACCACATGCACCGGGCCGACCACGCCGAGATCGTCGCGCAGAGTCCGCAGGCGCTCCCGCAGGGCGGCGCCCCGCTTGGCCAGCGCGTCGCGCGGGCCGGGGCGCTCGGCGGCGGCGCGCAGTTCGTCGGCGCCGACCATCAGCAGGACGCCGTCCAGCGGGCGACGCATCGGCCGCTTGCGCATCGCCGCGACCAGCGCCGGCCAGGACGCCCCCAGCCGAGAGCCGTCGGCGGAATCGGCGCCGGCGTGCAGGATCGCCGCACCTTCGCAGAACCACCAGCAGCCGTTCTCGCCGTTGCCGTCCTCGGGCCAGCGGACATGGGTCGGGTCGGTGGCGAGCAGGGCCGGACCGCCGACGCCGAAGGCGAGGAACCACGGGATGTCGCCGCGGCGCAGGGGGCCGCGCATCTGTCGCGTCAGGATGTCCAGCCCCTCGCCATAGACGCTGTCTCTTATACACATCTGACGCTGCCGACGATTATACGCGAGTGTAGA
>NZ_JAUQTX010000261.1:0-8903 GCF_059803775.1 Azospirillum sp. UFLA03-27
TGTATAAGAGACAGGGCCCCAGCGCTCCACCAGCTCGGCGGCGGTGCCGCTGGTGGCGTTGGGGCCGGCGGCAAAGGTCACGTCGCGCGGGTCGCCCGGCACCTTGGCGCGGTCGAGCAGCCGGCGCAGCCGTTCCTCCGCGCCAGGACGCAGGGCGGTGTCGGCCTCCGCCAGCAGATGGGCGATGGCGGCGCGGTGGGCGTCGTCGATGGCCGGGACGACGCCGTGATCCAGCGCCCACAGGGCCATTTCCGGCCCGCGCCCGTCCGCTGCCACCGGGAACAGAGCGCCGCCCGCGTGGAGGAAGGGCTCCAGCGCGGCCAGCCGCTCCGCTTGCGGGGTGTCGTCCAGGCCGTAGGAGGCGTCGAGGATCACCCGCCGCGCTGGCGGCGGCGGGTCGAAGGGGAACAGGGCCGATTCGTCGGAATGATCGCCCATGTAGAGAATCCCGCCATCCTCCGTGCCCAGGTGGATCCACACCCCGCCCGGCGCGTGGCCGGACCGCCCGGTGGTCACCGGCACACCCTGGATCTCCACGGTCCCACGGATCGGCAGCGGCAGGGCCGCCACGGTCGGCGGCAGGAGGCGGGCGGCCAGCGGCGTGGCGTAGACCGGCGGGCTGCCGACCCGGTGGCGCAGGCCCAGGGCGCCGGCATGGTCGCCGTGGGTGTGGGTGATCAAAATGGCGTCCACCCGCCCTGCCCCGCTCAGCGGCGGCAGGCACCCGGCGTCCGGCCCCTCACCGAGGTCGAGCAGAAGCCGCGCCCCGCCGACCATCGCCAGGAAGCAGGCCGGCCCCTTGCTGCCCAGCCCCGACAGGGCGCGCAGCCGAACCTTCTGTCCACGCCCCGTCATAGCCCCCGTCATCGCAGCGTCACTTGACATCACGCCCCCGTTCCGCACTGTGCCTATCCCTCGCCGCCTTCCTGAATAGCGCGACTTCCGGTGCCATGACCACTCAGACTCCCGCCTTGCTGATCGACGACGCCTCCCGCCACTATGCCGGGACGCCCGCCCCCGCGGTGGACGGCGTGACCATCGACGTGGCGGCGGGGGAGTTTCTCGCCCTGCTCGGCCCGTCGGGCTGTGGGAAAAGCACGCTGCTGCGCATGGTCGCCGGGTTCGAGCGGCTGGACGGCGGGCGCATCACGGTCGGCGGCCGCACCTTGTCCGGCCCCGGCACCCACGTCCCGCCGGAGGAGCGGCGGATCGGCCTCGTCTTCCAGTCCTACGCGCTGTGGCCGCACATGACGGTGGCCGGCAACGTCGCCTACCCCCTGGAGACCGCCCGCGTTCCCCGCACGGAGCGGGAGCAGCGGGTGCGCGCCGCGCTCGACACGGTGGGGCTGTCGGGCTTCGATGCGCGCCACCCCGCCGAATTGTCGGGCGGCCAGCGGCAGCGCGTGGCCCTGGCTCGCTGCCTCGTCATGAGTCCGGAGCTGGTGCTGCTGGACGAACCGCTCGCCAACCTAGACGTGCATCTGCGCGCGGCGATGGAGGAGGAGTTCGCCGACTTCCACGCCAAGACCGGCGCCACCATGGTCTACGTCACCCATGATCAGGCCGAAGCGATGGCTCTGGCAACGCGCATCGCCGTGCTCGATCACGGGCGGCTGGCCCAGGTGGCGGCGCCCCGCACGCTCTACCGGGAACCGGCGACGCGGATGGTCGCCGGCTTCGTCGGCCAGGGCGCGGTGGTAGACGGCGTGGCGACGGGTGCGGTTGCGGACGGCCGCGTGCGGGTGCGCCTGTTCGGGGCGGAGGCGCTGATCCGCTGCCGCCCCGGCCAGCCGGAGGGGCCGGCGCTGGTCTGCCTGCGCCCTGAGGACCTGGAGCCGGCGGCGGACGGACCCATCGCCGCGACGGTGGTGCGCGCCGCCTACAAGGGCGGCTTCGTGCTGGTGGAGGCCGAACCGCAGGTCGCGCCGGGCGTGCGCCTGCTGCTGCGGGTGTCCGGCGACGCGCAGGTGGCGCCGGGCGAAGCGCTGCGCCTTGTGGTGCGCGACGGGTGGGTGGTGCCGGAAGGGGTGTGATCACCCCCGCCAGGGAATAATCCCCGCCGGCAGCCGCCGCCCCAGCCAGCCGACCGCCAACAGCACCGCCACGACCACAGCGATCGTCACCACGCTCAGCGCCGCGGCGAGCGTCGGGCTGCCGCCCTCCTCCAGCGCGTAGACGACGACGCCCAGCGTCTCCCGCCCCTGCGACCACAGCAGGATCGACACGGTCAGCTCGTTGAAGGCGGTCAGGAACACCAGCACCCCGCCCGCCGCCGCCGCGGGCGCCACCAGCGGCGCCACGATGGTGCGCAGGCGGCGCAGCGGGCCGGCGCCGCAGGCGCGCGCTGCCTCCTCCATCGCCGGGTCCAGCGCGGCGCAGGCGGCCTGGGCCGGGCGCAGGGCCAGTGACAGGAAGCGCGCCAGATAGGCCGCCAGGATGATCCCCAGCGTGCCGTAGAGGCTGACGCCCAGCAGCGGCAGCGGCTTCAGGAAGACCAGGATGCAGCCGATGGCCAGCACCACGCCGGGCACCGCGTGCGGCAGTTCGATCAGCACACCGACAGCGCGGACCAGCCGCCCGCCCTTTCCCGGCCCGGCCATCGCGTGGGCCAGCGGGATCGCCAGCAGGATCAGCAGCAGCGCCGCCACCCCCGACAGGACGAACGAGTTGGTGAAGGCCCGCCCCACCTGATCCAGCCCCAGCACCGTCGCGTAATGCGCCAGCGTCGCCGTCTCCGGCCCCAGCGGCAGGCCGTAGACACGGATCAGACTGGTCGAGGCCAGCGCCGCCAACGGCGCCGCCAGGATCAGCGCCACCACGGTCCAGCAGAGGATTTCCAAGGGGCGCCGCGCCCGGCCCAGCCGCAGCACCGCCGCGGGCGCCGAGCCGCCGATCACCCGCGCGTCCACCCGCGCCTGGAGCGCCATCTGCGCGGCGATGCCGACGCAGGCGATGGCGCCGATCAGCACGGCCAGCACCGCGACCTCCGGCAGCACGGACGGCCCGAAGCCCGCCAGCCGCCGGTAGATCAGCGTCGGCAGCACCGGAATTCCCGCTGGGATGCCGAGCAGCGCCGGAACCCCGAAATTGCCCAGCGCCGCGACGAAGGACAGGGCCAGACCGGCGGCCAGACCCGGCAGGCTGAGCGGCAGGACGATGGTGCGCAGCACCCGCCCGCGCCGGGCACCGGCCGCCTGCGCGGCCTCGACCAGATCGCGCGGCACGGCGCGCAGGGCGGCGCGCAGCGCCAGGAAGACCAGCGGCGCGTGCTCGATCCCCATGACCAGGATCATCCCGGCGGAGGAATAGACCGGGTTCGGCGTGCCCGGCGCCGGGGCGAGGCCCAGCGGCTTCAGCAGCGGGCTGCCCGAGCCGGCGAGGTGAATCCACGACAAGGCCACGATCTGCGCCGGGATCATCAGCGGCAGGATCAGGCAGAAGGCCAGCGCCGTCTTGCCTCTCAGGTCGGTCATGCCGCAGAGCAGCGCGAAGGGCACGCCGAGCGCCGCCGCCACGACCGTGGCCCCCGCCGCGATGGTAACGCTGTTCCCGGTGGCGCGCCACGTCATCTTGGACGTCAGGACGCGGGTCAGCGCCGTCAGATCGCCCGTCGCCATCGGCCCGGCAACCTCCCACACCAGCCGCAGGATCGGCAGCAGGACGATCAGCCCGGCCAGCGCGAACAGCAGCGGCGCCCCGGAAACGGAAAAACGACCGGCGGCGTGGAAAGGCCGCCGGTCGCTGAAAGTGGCAAGACTCATTTTCAATCGCCGGATGGGCTCAGCCGCCGAAAAGGTCGGCGAAGTCCTTCTTGTTGGCCTCGTCGTCCTTCAGCGCCTTGGCCGGGTCATAGGGCATCAGCGAGATGAAGGAGGTGTCCGGGAAGCCGGCCGGCGGCGCCACCCCCGGCAGCGCCGGCAGGAAGCCCTGGCGGGAGGCCAGCTCCTGCCCCTCCTTGCTCAGCAGGAAGGCGATGAAGGCCTTGGCGGCGTCGGGATTCTTGCTGGTGTTCAGGATGGCGACCGGCTCGGTCACCGCGCTGACGCCCTCCTTGGGGAAGACGAAGGCGACCGGGGCGCCCTTGGCCTGCTCGCGGATCGGCAGGTAATCGACGATGACGCCGTACAGCTTCTCGCCGCTCGCCACCGATTTCAGGATGCCGCCGTTGCCCTTGGCCGCGGTGGTCCCGTTCGCCTGGAGCTTCTCGTAGAAGGCCATGCCGAGGTCCGGCTGCTCCTTCACGGCGGCCATGTGGATGGCCGCGGCGCCGGAATAGAGGGGGCTGGGCATCACGGTGGTGCCCTTGGCCTCCGGCTTCAGCAGGTCGAGCCAGGAAGAGGGCTTCATCGGCGCCGCCGTGTTGTAGGCGATGCCTGTGGTGATCAGCTTGGTGGCGAACCACGTGCCGTCCGGATCGTGGGTGCCGGGGCGGTAGCCCTGGACCGGCGCGTCCTTGTAGGCCAGCAGGCGCTTCTCCGCCTTCAGCGACTCCATGGTCACCGCGTCGGCGATCAGCAGCAGGTCGGCCTGCGGGCTGCCCGCGGCGATCTCGGCGCGGAGCTTGTTCATCAGCTCGGTCGTGCCGCTGCGGACCCACTCGACCTCGACGCCGGGGTTCTTCGCCTTGAAGGCGTCCACCGTCTGCTTCGCGTCGGCTTCGAGCTGCGAGGTGTAGAGGACCAGCTTGCCGGCCGGCCTGTCCGTAGCAGCGTGGGCGGGCAAGGCCAGCAGAAGCGCGCCGGCGGCGGCGGCGATGGTCGTCCCGATGGCGGCGAACGCCGCGGCGAGGTGTGTGCGCTTGGCCTTCATGTCTCCCGTTTCCCTCTCTGGTCGCGTCTCCGCCGGTCCGAAGCCCCCACTGGATTGCCCCGGCATGCGGACGAAGGCCCTTGTTTACGCCAGAACCATGACAGCCGCGTGACGGCGGCCGTTCCGGACGGTCGTCAGCGTCATACCCGATTGAGGCCGCTCAGGGAAAGGGGACGCCCTGCGGAGGGAGGGTCGACGGAGGCGGATTCCTCCTTGCCGACGGCCAGCGCGTTGCGGGTGGCCTCCAGCCGGTCGGCGGAGCGCGCCACGGCGTTGGCGCTCTTGCGCAGGCGGTACAGGCTGCGCACCATGCTGTCCACCGCCGCACCGCGGAGTTGGGCGGCGCGGGCTGCGGACGCGTTCTCTTCGCCAGGCACGGCGTGCAGGGGTACCGGCTTCGTCACCAGCAGGGTGGAAACCTCAAGCCGCATGGCGTTGTCGCGGACCGCGTGCACGCGGTGGACGAGATCGGCCAAAGAGATGTCGCGGCACAGGCCACGACACCACAGGGCGCCGGTTTCCGACCGCATGCAGAATCCGCAGCCCGTTTCCTGGCGCCACAAGCGCTTTGCGGTGTGTACCGGCATGCTCCACCTCGTTGGTCCGACCCCAGCAAAGCGCCGGAAGGGGTCATGAAGCAAAGCGTCTTTGGCAATACTGCTCTGTGGGGAGGCCGCAACGCCCCCTCTTCGAACGGAGTCGCGCGAAGGGCTTGGAAGACAAGCCGTTTGGCAGCACCCTTAGGACGACAGCCCAAGCGACAGGAGCGCGGACCGTGACCAGCGAAGCCCCCGACCGGCCCATCCTTCAGATCGAATATTGCCGCCAGTGCCGCTGGATGCTGCGCGCCGCCTGGATGGCGCAGGAGCTTCTGACCACCTTCGAGGAGGAGTTGGGTGGCGTCACCCTGATGCCCGGCACCGGGGGCATCTTCGAGGTGCGACACGGCGCGGCGGTGGTCTGGTCGCGCAAGGCGGAGGGCCGTTTCCCCGACATCACCGAACTGAAGCAGCGGGTGCGCGACCACATCGCCCCGGACAAGCCCCTCGGCCACGCCGACCGCAAGCGGCCGGCGGACCCGTGAGGACAAACGTTTAGCGAACGGCCTTCACGTCGGTGACGGCCACCGTCTGCTTGGGGGGCGCGGCGCCGAAGCCCTGCTCCAGCAGTTCGGCGACCTCGCGGTCACGGGAGGCGGCGGTGGTGCCGCCCAGCACGACGGCGACCAGACGCTGGCCGTTGCGGCTGGCGCTGCCGGCAAGGTTGAAGCCGCTGAGGTTGATGAAGCCCGTCTTGATGCCGTCATAGCCTTCGACCCGGCCGAGCAGCCGGTTGTGGCCGGGCACCACCGTGCCGTTCCAGTCGAAGCGCGTGCGCGAGAAGTAGGCGTATTCCCGCGCCGGGCGGGACACGATGGCGCGCGACAGGCGGGCCATGTCGCGGGCGGTGGTGCGCTGCTCCTTGTGCGGAAGACCGGAGGCGTTGCGGAAGGTGGTGCTGGCCATGCCCAGCGCCTGCGCCTTCACGGTCATCATCTCGGCGAACTGTTCCTCGCTGCCGCCCAGCGCCTCCGCCAGCACGACGGCGACGTCGTTGGCCGACTTCACCGTCAGGGCGAGGATCGCGTCCTCCACCCGGATGGTCGAGCCGACGGCGAGGTTCAGTCGCGACGGCTTCTGGTTGGTGGCGTGGCGCGACACCGGCAGTTCCTGGTCCAGGCGCAGCGTGCCCCGCTCCAGCGCCTCGAAGGTCAGGAGCAGGGTCATCATCTTGGTCAGCGACGCCGGGTAGGTCAGCGTGTCCGCGTTCTCCGAATCGAGGACCCGGCCGGACTGCGCGTCCATCAACACATAGGCGTGGACCGGCCGGAAGATGGCGGCACCCGCCACGGTGCCGGCGGCGGCCCCGGCGGCGACGCGCCCCGCGCGGCGCGCCTTGCCGGTGCGATGGACGGCGGCCTTGCGGACGGCGGCCTTCTGGGTGGCCGATTTGTGGACGGCGGCCTTGTGCACGGCCCGGACGGCGGCGGGCTTCGCCGCAGTCTTGGACGCCGCGGCCTTCTGGGGCGCAGCCTTGGCGGCCGTCTTGGCGGTGAGCTTGGGCGCTTGCTTGTGCACCGTCTCCTGGGCCGCCTTGGCGAGGGCGTCCACAGGGTTGAGGGCAACGGGCGTGGCGACGGCAAGGGACAGAAGCAGCGGCAGGACGAAACCGTACGGCGAACGCGGCATGATGGCGACCGGATGGAGAGATGGTCGCCTCCTGTACCCTGAAAGCGGTTAACAAAAAATGTGTCGAATCTTCGGCGCCTTGTGTGATTTTGCGGTCCCGGCGTGAGCGGCGCCATTTACCATTCGATCACGCACGGTTCTCCCGTTGCCTGTGTCCCAGCGGCAACTCTGCTGTGCACATTGTGGCACAGAAGCATCATCCGGCGCGATGTCACTTGTGCCGCGCCGCCGCGGGCGTCAGATGTCTTATGCCGAAAGGGCGCTGGTTCCCGCGTGTCGTCCGTGCGACCTCACGTATGGACAGAGCCTTTCGTTAGCCGTCTGTTCATCGCCGCGTGGGATGCTTCGATTATGCTGACGACCATTCGCACCTGCGCCCGGCCCGCCCTCGGAGCGAGGGTCGCCGCGTGCCTCCTCGCCGGGCTGCTCGCCCTGCCCGCGCAGGCCGCGCCGTCCACCGCTTCGGGCACCTCCACGGGCCGGGATGTCGTGGGAACCTGGATCGCGCGGATCGACCAGCGCGCTGCCGAACTGGAAGCCATGCCCCGCGTGCAGCAAACGCGCGTGGGCTATGGTTCCGTTCTGAAGAAGGGCGACGGCGGCATGGTCGACGTGGTCGCACCCGGCCCCATGCGCCCGTCCGACGTGCCGGAGGGCACCGCCCCCGCCGCCGGGACGGCGCCGACGGTCGTCGTGACCCCGCCCGCTGAACCGATCCCGCAGGCCGATCCGTCGGCAACGCCCGGCAACGCGCTCAGCGGAACGGCGACGCCCGGCACGGTGGTGGAGGTGCTGCCCCCGCCCCCGGCCCTGGCCATCCAGGTGCGGGCGCGCACCGCCGACCGCGTCGGCCGCCTGTCCACCCGGCTGATCGAGCTGGGCTTCCTGACCCAGGAGCAGTGGACCGAGACCTTCGACGACACGCTCGAAGTGGCGGTCCGCGCCTTCCAACTGTCCGAAGGGCTGATGCAGGACGGCAAGGTCGGCGAAGTCACGCGCCAGGCGCTCGACCGCACGCCCAAGGAGGCCGCCAAGCTGATGCGCGGCGCCACCGCGTCGATGCGCGCCTTCCAGGCGTCGGTTCCGGACACGGTGATCCTGGTCAACCTGCCCAGCCAGACCGTGTCCTTCATCGAGCGCGGCAAGCTGAACTTCACCATGCGTGCCGTGGTCGGCCGCCCGTCGCGCCAGACCCCGCTGCTCCAGGACCGCGTCACCAGCGTGACGATCAACCCCACCTGGACCGTGCCGCCGACCGTTCTGGTCGAGGACAAGCTGCCGGTGCTGCGCAAGAAGGGCAACACCGGCATCAAGGACGCCGTCGTCTATCTCGACGGGGTCGAGGTGGTGCCGGAAAGCATCAACTGGTGGCAGGTGACGCCGGAGCGCATCCGCATCGTCCAGAAGCCCGGCGACGACAACGCCCTCGGCCGCTTCCGCTTCAACCTGACCAACGGCGACGGCATCTTCCTGCACGGCACCAACGACCCGCGGCTGTTCGAGCGCGACCTGCGCGCCGCCAGCTCCGGCTGCGTGCGGCTGGCCGACGCGCGGATGGTCGCGGAAACCCTGCTGCGCCCCGCCAAGCTCGACTCCGCGGCGATCGAGCGGCAACTCGACAGCGGCAAGACCAAGACGGTCTCCCTGCCCAACGCCGTGCCGGTCCGCTTCGTCTACTGGACCTCTAGCGTGGAGACGGACGGCACCGTGCGGGTGCATCCGGGCATCTACGACGACGTCCCGTCCAGCCCGTCCACACCGTCGGCCAGCCAGGCCCCGGCCGCCGCGGGAACCGTCTCGGCCCCGCGCCGGGTGGAGCCGAAGCCCTGTCTCTTATACACATCTCCGAGCCCACGAGACTATAAC
>NZ_JAUQTX010000262.1:0-8910 GCF_059803775.1 Azospirillum sp. UFLA03-27
CGCCCGCACCTCGGCGCTGACCACCGGCTTGACCAGCACGTCGTCGGCCCCGGCGTGCAGCAGCTCCACCGTCGTCGTCACGCAGCGCCGGTCGAGCAGGCAGAGGATCGCCGCCCCGACCTGATGCGCCCGCAGCGCCGCCACGCAGCGCGCCGGGTCGTCGACGCTACCCAGGACGATGGCGTCGTAACCCAGCCCGTCCGCACCCTGCTCCTGCAGCAGTTCCTCCAGCCCGGCCCAATCCTGGCGGTCGTAGCGGATCTTCCCCATGCCGAGCTGACGGCCGAGCGCGTCGGCGATCAGGGGGTTCGGTTCAACCAGGACAGCGCGCATGGGATTCTCCGCAACAGGGGTTTCAACTAGAGGGCGGGAGGACAAGGCACTTAAAATTTTCCTTAATTCCGAGTGCTTTATTTTCTCACACCCCCAGGTAATAGCCTTCCTGTACCGCGAGTCAACCATTCGGCTTACCTCAAGGGATAATGTTACGGCCCGCTTTTATATGACTTTTAATATCCGTTAAGGCGTAGATTCTTGTCTGCTCTTTGCCTCGAAATTCGAAGCATTTTCCATCCGAGTTGCCCGCAACGCCGCACATCGGCGCACGCTACCCCACAGGCTTGAACCGGGCTTTAACCCGGTTGTATTTCACTGGTGGCGAGAGGATGCGAACGGGGGAGAGGAACCGATGCCGACCCGCAACCGACAGGCGATTGCCGGAACCGTCCTCACGGGCGTCCTCCTGCTGGCGGGCGGCTGCGCGATGACCTCCCCGCCCCCCGACACCGCCTACCGGCAGGCGCTGGAGGCGGCGGTAGAGGCCGGGCGGTGCGAGGGGCCGACGGTGGAGGCGCTGTGGACCGCCTACGACCGCTGGTTCGCCGTGGCGGCCAGCCTCGCCTCCTATCACCGCGGGACAGAGGCCGGCGCCCTGCTGCGGCAAGGCGAGGCGTTCCGCATCCTGGGCTGCCCCGCCGCGGCGCGCGACACCTACGAGACGCTTCTCCAGCGCTTCCCCGATCCCGATTACGAGCTGGAGCGCAACGCCGCCCGCCGCGGCCTGATGGACTTGCCGATCAACCCGCCGACGCCCCTGCTGCGCCCGGCTCCCGCCGTCACCTCGGCCCTGCGCGGCCCCGTCGCCGTGGATCGCGGCGACGGCTGAACTGCAGGTCCGTCTTGTGGATTCGCGGGGCCGGGCCGTATGGCTGCCATGACGCTCCGCACCATTGTTCCCAGGCATGATATATCAGTAACCTGACGGTCAACCGGGCCGAGACCCGGGCCATCCTTCCGATTGCTGCCCTCCTGCCTGGAAGCGCCCTCCGGCCATGCCCGACTGCTCCCGACCCCCGGAAGGGGTGTCCGCCGCTCAGACCGTGTCGTCACATGGCCGCGAGCGCCGCGACGATCCCGTGCGCGGGATTCTGATGGTCGTCGCCGCGGTTTTTTTCTTCTCCTGCTCCGACGCGACGGCGAAGTATCTGGCCCAGACGCTGCCCTCCATCGAGATCGGCTGGATGCGCTACGTCGGCTTCACCACGCTGCTGCTGCCGCTGATGATCCGCGGTGGTCCGCCGGTGATGAAGACCGCCAGCCCCGGCCTCCAGGTTCTGCGCGGGCTGGGCATGCTGGGCTCGGCGCTGTTCTTCATCATGGGCATGCATTACCTGCCCCTGGCCGAGGCGGCGGCGACCAGCTACGTCTCGCCGGTCTTCGTCACCGTGCTGTCGATCCTGGTGCTGGGCGAGAAGATCGGGCCGCGCCGCTGGGCGGCGGTGCTGGTCGGGCTGCTCGGCGTGCTGATCGTCATCCGGCCCGGCGGGGCGGCCTTCCAGCCGGCGGCCATCTTCCCCATCCTGTCGGCGATGAGCTGGGCGACCGGCGTGGTCATCACCCGCAAGATGACCGGGCAGGAGCACCCCACCACCACCCTGATCTGGTCCGCCCTGACGGGCCTTGCCGTACTGACCGTGCTGCTGCCCTTCAACTTCACCATGCCGACCGCAACGGAAGTGGCGCTGGGCGCCCTGATCGGGCTGGTCTCGACCATGGGGCAGTGGCTGATGGTCCAGGCCTACCGCTTCGGCGAGGCGTCGGTGCTGGCCCCCTGCTCCTACGTGCAGATCGTCTGGTCCACGCTGCTGGGCTTCCTGATCTTCGGCGCGCTGCCCGACCACTGGACCTTCCTCGGCACCGGAATCATCATCGCCAGCGGCCTCTACACCGCCCACCGCGAGCGGCTGCGCAAGAAGCAGCAGCAAAACGCCGCAGCGCCCGCGCCATGACCATTGTTCGGCATGACGATTCCCCGAAAAGCCTTGCTTCCGACATTGATATATTAGTATACTTGCCCTTGGGAGGCACGGGACTAAAAACCCGTGTTGTTCGAACTCTTTAGCACAGACTGGCGGATCGGACCGCCGGACGGGGGATGGCGATGGGTGAGTCCGCGCGCCGGGTTGCGGCCCTTGGCGAATGCATGATCGAACTGGTGCGCCGTCCCGACGGCACCTTCACCATGGGCTTCGGCGGCGACACCCTGAACACCGCCGTCTACATGGCGCGGCTGGGCGTGGCAACGGATTACGTGACGGCGCTGGGCGACGACGGCAACAGCGACGCCATGGTCGCCACTTGGGAGGCCGAAGGGGTCGGCACCGGCCATGTGCTGCGCGTTCCCAACCGGGTTCCCGGCCTCTACATGATCGAGACGGACGACAGCGGCGAGCGGCGCTTCCTCTACTGGCGCGATTCCGCGCCGGCCCGCGACCTGTTCGTGCTGCCCGACAGCCCGGGGCTGGTGGCCGATCTGGAAGGCTACGACCTGCTCTACATGTCCGGCATCAGCCTGGCCATCTGGGGCGAGCGCGGGCGGGAGGTGCTGTTCCCCATGCTCGACCGCCTGCGCGAGCGTGGCGGCCGCGTCGCCTTCGACACCAACTGGCGTCCCCGCCTGTGGCCCGACCGCGAGACGGCGCAGCGCGCCTACGACGCGATGCTCCAACGCACCGACATCGCCCTGCCGGGCGTCGAGGACCTGCGCGGCCTCTACGGCGACGCCGATGCCGACAGCGCCATGGCCCGCGTGCGCGGCGCCGGTGTGACGGAGATCGTGCTGAAGCTGGAGAAGCCGGGCTGCATCGTCTCCGCCCCCGGCGTCGAGGAGACCGTGCCGTCGGAGAAGGTCGCCAAGGTCGTGGACACCACCGCGGCGGGCGACAGCTTCAGCGCCGGTTATCTCAGCGCTCGCCTGAAGGGCCTCGGCCCGGTGGAGGCGGCGCGCTCCGCCCACCGCATCGCCGCCGTGGTCATCCAGCACCGCGGCGCCGTCATCCCGCGCGATGCCATGGCGTCCGTGCTGGACGGCTGATCCCCTGACGGAGGGACCCTCCATGCCCCCAGCCCCAACGCCCATCGGCCAGACGTCGACCGCCCCGGGACCCATGAAGCCGCCCCGCGCCTCGCAGCGCGGGACCACGGCGGCGGCGGCCATCTACCGCGACCTGCGGGCCGACATCGTGTCGCTGGCCCGCAAGCCGGGCGACCCGATTGTGGAGAAGCTGGTGGCCGAGGCCTTCGGGGTCAGCCGCACCCCGGTGCGCGAGGCCGTCCTGCGGCTGGCCGACGAGGGGCTGGTGGAGGTCTTTCCGCAATCGGGCACCTTCGTGGCCCGCATTCCCATCGCCGCCCTGCCGGAAGCCAACCTGATCCGCAAGACGCTGGAACAGGCGACCGTCCGCTTCGCGGCGGAACGCGCCACGCGCAGCCAGGTTGCCGCCCTCCAGGCCAATCTGGAGCGCCAGCGCGAGGTCGACGCCTCGGGCTGCGCCGACGGTTTCCATCAGGCGGACGAGACGTTCCACGCGCTGATCGCCGACATTGCCGGCTATCCCGGCTTCTGGCCAATCACCCAGCAGGTGAAGGTGCAGATCGACCGCTGCCGCCATATGACCCTTCCCTACCCCGGTCGCTTGGCGACCGTCATCGCCGAGCACGAGGCCATCGTCGCCGCCATCGCGGACCATGACCCCGACCGCGCGGTGAAGGCGCTCGGCGACCACATCGACGGCCTGCTGCTGACCATCGACGACATGCGGCACGCCACCCCATTGTATTTCTCTCCTGCCGAGGCCCTGACATGACCCACCCGCGTCTTGAACCCTCCCTGTCCGGCCCGCGCATCGTCCCGGTCCTCGTTCTCGACGAGCCGGACACCGCAGTCGCCCTGGCCGAGGCGCTGGTCGCCGGCGGCCTGACCACGCTGGAGGTGACGCTGCGCACCCCCGCAGCGCTCGCCTGCGCGGAAGCCATTGCCGCCCGCGTTCCGGGCGCCCTGGTCGGCCTCGGCACGCTGATCCGGCCGGAGCAGTTCGCCCAGGCCCGCGACGCCGGCGCCCGCTTCGTCGTCAGCCCCGGCCTGACCGACCGTCTGGCGGAGGCCGCCAAGACCGCCGGCCTGCCCTATCTGCCGGGCATCGCCACCGTGACCGAGGCGCTGATCGCCATGGAGCACGGCTTCCGCGAGCTGAAATTCTTCCCGGCGATGTTGAACGGCGGCGCCCCGGCGCTGCGCGGCATGGCACCGCTGATGCCGGAGATCCGCTTCTGCCCGACCGGCGGCCTCAAGGCGGAGCATGTGAAGGAGATCCTGTCGCTCCCCAACGTCTTCGCGCTCGGCGGCACCTGGCTGACCCCGGCCGACGCCGTGAAGGAGCGCCGCTGGTCCGAGATCGAGCGGCTGGCCCGCGAGGCCTCCGCCCTGGCCCAGGGCTGAGCCGGATGCGGCGGCGCGTCGGCGTGATCGGGCTGGGCATGGCGGCGACGCCGCACGCCCAGAGCCTGCTGGATCTGGCGGACCGGGTGGAGGTGGCGGGCTGCTTCAGCCCGTCCGCCGAGCGCCGCACCGCCTTCGCGGCGCGCTTCGGCCTGCCGGCGGTGGACCGGGCGGAGGCGATCCTCGACGATCCCACCGTCTCCGCCGTCCTGCTGCTGACCCCGCCGGACACCCACGCCGACCTCGTCGCCCGCTGCGCCGCCGCCGGCAAGCACGTCCTGCTGGAAAAGCCGCTCGACGCCACGCCAGCCGGCTGCCGCGCCGTGGTGGAGAGCATGGAGCGCGCCGGTCTGACGCTCGGTGTCATGCTCCAGCACCGCTTCCGCGCCGCCGCCGAACGGCTGGCCGAACTGCTGCGCACCGGCGCGCTGGGCCGTCCGCTGTCGGCCTCCGTCGTGGTGCGCTGGTGGCGCGACGACGCCTATTACGCCCAGCCGGGACGCGGCATGAAGGCGCGCGACGGCGGCGGCGTTCTGCTCACACAGGCCATCCACACGCTGGACCTCTGTGTCAGCCTGCTCGGCCTGCCCCGCGACGTCGCCGCCTTCGCCAACACCAGCGGCCTGCGCCCCATCGACACCGAGGACGTGGTGTGCGCCGCCCTGCGCTACGATGGCGGGCTGCTCGCCACGGTGGACGCCACCACCGCCGCCTATCCCGGCTATCCGGAGCGCATCGAGATCGCCGGCACCGCCGGCTCCGCCCTATTGATCGGCGACCGGCTGGAGGTGCAACTGCGCTCCGGCGGGACGGTCCAGGCGGGGGAGACGGCGGGCACGCTGGGCGGCGGGGCCGATCCCATGGCCTTCTCCAACGCCCACCACCGCGCCGTCCTGGCCGACTTCCTCGACGCGCTCGACCACGGCACCCAGCCGCGCGTGTCCGGGCGGGAGGCGCTGAAGGTCCACCGGCTGATCGAGGCGATCCTGCAATCCGCCGAAAGCGGCGCCGTCACGGCGATTCCGGAAGACTGACCTCACGTCACGCTCACGAACTCGTGTCCCGCGCTTGATTTGCCGGGAGCGGCGCCCAAGGCTAGATGAGGGACGGGGGGCGCTGTCGCCTCCCGGCGGCTTTCCTGTGGAGAGTGTTCATGCTCATCAAAGTCCGGAGCGCGTCGCAGGCCAGCGAGAACGAGGTGACGCCCCGCGGCCTGTTCCTGTCCCGGCGCTCGATCATGGCCGGCGGCGCCGCAGCCCTGGCGCTCGGCGGCTCGGGTGTCCTGACGGGTCCGGCGTTGGCCGCGCCCTTCCAGGCCCCGCTGACGGTCAGTCCGAAGGACCCCAAGATGGACGCCCAGACTCCGATGAAGTCGGCGACCAGCTACAACAATTTCTATGAGTTCGGGACGGACAAGACCGACCCGTCCGAGAACGCCGGCACGCTGCGCACCCGTCCGTGGGAGATCGCGGTGGACGGCGATGTCGGAAAGCCCACCACCTTTGGCATCGAGGATCTGCTGTCCTTCCCGCTGGAGGAGCGCGTCTACCGCCTGCGCTGCGTCGAGGGCTGGTCGATGGTCATTCCCTGGGTCGGCTTCCCGCTGGCCGAGCTGCTGAAGCGTGTGGACCCGACCGGCAACGCCAAGTACGTCGCCTTTCAGACGCTGGCCGACCGCTCCCAGATGCCCGGCCTGAAGTATCCCGTGCTGCAATGGCCCTATGTCGAGGGGCTGCGCATGGACGAGGCCATGCACCCGCTGACCATCCTCGCAGTCGGCATGTACGGCGAGACGCTGCCCAACCAGAACGGCGCGCCGGTGCGGCTGGTCGTGCCGTGGAAGTACGGCTTCAAGTCGATCAAGTCGATCGTCCGCATCACCCTGACGCAGGACCAGCCGCCGACCTCCTGGAACCGCTCGCAGCCGCGCGAGTACGGCTTCTATTCGAACGTGAACCCGGAGGTCGACCACCCGCGCTGGAGCCAGGCGACGGAGCGCCGCGTCGGCGAGTTCTCGCGCCGCAAGACGCTGCCCTTCAACGGCTATGGCGAGGAGGTGGCGTCGCTCTACGCCGGCATGGACCTGAGGAAGAACTACTGAGATGGCCGCAACGTCGAAAGGCCCGGTCGCCCAGGCGTTGTCCTCGCGCTGGGCGAAGCCGGCGGTGTTCGTCCTGGGTCTGGTCCCGCTCGGCTGGATGGTCTGGCTTGGCCTGAGCGGCGGGCTGGGGGCCGAGCCGGTGGCCGAGGCGGTGCGGCAGAGCGGGCTGTGGGCGCTGCGCCTGCTCCTGGTCGCACTCGCCGTCACGCCGCTGCGCATCCTGACGGGTCAGGCGGGGTTGGCGCGCTTCCGCCGGATGATCGGGCTGTTCGCCTTCTTCTACGCGCTGCTGCACGTCTCCGTCTATGTGGGGGTGGACCAGTTCTTCGACTGGGCGGCGGTGTGGAAGGACATCGTGAAGCGGCCCTACATCACCGTGGGCATGGGCGCCTTCGTGATCCTGACGGCGCTGGCCGCGACCTCGACCAACGGCATGGTGCGGCGGCTCGGCGGGCGGCGCTGGAAGGCGCTGCACAAGGCGGTGTTCGTCGCCGGGGCGGCGGGCTGCGTCCATTACGTGATGCTGGTCAAGGGCTGGCAGTACCCGCCCTTTGTCTACGCGGCGATCCTGCTGGGTCTGGTCGCGCTGCGCTACGCGAAGTCGCCGGCGGCGGGGCGGCTCTCCCCGTCCTACCGGACCTGAACCCGCCTCAGCCCGGCCTCCTAAGCCCGACCGGCAGACACACCCGCATCCCGTCCGCACCCACCGCCACCACCTCGACTTCCGTCCCGTAGACCTCGCGCATCATGGCGGCGGTGATGACCGCCTCCGGCGTGCCGAAGCGGGCCAGCCGCCCGCCGTGCAGCAGCGCCACCCGGTCAGCGATGGCGAAGGCCTGCTCCGGATGGTGGGTGGAGAAGACGACCGTCAGCCCCTCGCCCCCCTCGCCGTCCGCCAGCCGCCGCACCTGCTCCAGCACGCGCACCTGATTGCCGAAGTCCAGGCTGGCGGTCGGCTCGTCGAGCACCAGCACACGCGGCGCCTGGGCCAGGGCGCGGGCGATCAGGGCCATCTGCCGCTCGCCACCGCTGATGCGCAGCCAGTCGCGCTCGGCCAGATATCCGATGCCCAGCCGTTCCAGCGCGGCCTCGGCGGCGGCATGGTCGGACGCGGCGGGGGCGCTGAAGGCGCCGCGGTGGGCGGTGCGGCCCATCAGCACCATCTCGCGCACGGTGAAGGGAAACTGTCCCGCCCCCGCCTGTGGGACATAGCCGAAGGCCAGCGCCCGGCGGCGCGGCGACCAGCCGGCGGTGTCCTCGCCATCGACGCGCACCCGACCGCCGCGCGGCGGCAGCAGGCCGAGCAGCGTCTTGAACAGCGTGGTCTTGCCACCGCCGTTGGGGCCGAGCAGGCACAGCACCTGCCCCGCCGCCACGGCGAAGCCGACCCCGGCGCCGACCACCCGCTCGCCGTAGCCGAAGGCGAGATCCTCCACCGACAGCCGCGCGCTCATGACCAGCCGCGCTTTCCGAAGGCGAGCAGCCAGAGGAAGACCGGCGTGCCGATCACCGCGGTCAGGACGCCGAGCGGCAGCTCCACCGGCCCCAGGCTGCGCGCCAGCGTGTCCACCGCCAGCAGATAGGCCGCCCCCAGCAGCACCGCCGTGGGCAGCAGCCGGACGAAGGCCGGGCCGACCATCAGCCGGGCGAGGTGCGGCACCAGAAGCCCGACCCAGCCGACGATGCCGCTGACCGACACCGCGGCGGCGGTCATCAGCGTCGCCGCCAGGATCACCACGATCCGCACCGCCCGCACCGGCACGCCGAGCGCCGTCGCCTCCTCGTCGCCCAGCGTCATGACGTCGAGCCGCCAGCGCAGCAGCACCAGCGGCAGCAGCGCCACCGCCACCGGCGGGACCAGCGCCGCGAGGTCGCCGCGGTTGACCGCCGACAGGCTGCCGAGCAGCCAGAAGGTGATCGCCGGCAACTGGTTGTAAGGGTCGGCCAGATACTTCAGCAGCGCCACGCCGGAGCCCAGCAGCGCCCCGATCACCACGCCGCCCAGCACCAGGACCAGCACCGGGTCCCGCCC
>NZ_JAUQTX010000263.1:0-8904 GCF_059803775.1 Azospirillum sp. UFLA03-27
TTTATGATGCGGCGCCGCGGCTCGTCGTGTGCGATCCGCTCAGCGCGTTCCTCGGCGCGGCCGAGGACGGCCTGCTTAAGTATGGCTATGCCGATGCGGTGCGGCTGGCCGGCGAAACCGTCCCAAACCTGGGGGGAGGATGGTAAAGGGCGCTGGGAAGGCGGCGAACCGAGGGCGCGATGAAGTGGCGGGTCATGGTGGAGGTGACGGGCGAGGACGGCGCGGTGACGCAGCACGTGATCTCCGAGGGTGAGCGCACCGGGTCAGGCCAGGCGGCAACGCTTGGGCTGAGTCTGAGTGAGGGCAAAGCGACCCTGGCCGGCCTGCAGCGCGTCCTGGTCACGGCCCAGGCCGACGCGCATTGTCGCCTTCGGCGTCGGTGCGGCCACTGCGGAGCGTCGCGCCCGCTCAAGGACCACCGCTCCCGCCGGCTGGTGTCGTTGTTCGGCACGGTGGAGGTGCGCGCACCCCGCTTCGACGCCTGCCGCTGCGGCGTGGCCTGCCGGCGCAGCCTGACCCCGGTCGCTGAGATCATGCCCGACCGCTGCACCCCGGAGTACGAACGCATTCTATCCGGGATGGGCAGCGCGCTGCCGTATCGGCAGGCGCGGGCGTTGCTGGCCGAGCTGTTGCCGTTGGACACGGCTCCCGAGGTGGAGACGATCCGTCGGCGCACGCTCCAGGTCGGCACCCGGCTCGAACGGGCGGCGCTGGTCCCGCCGGATGAGGGGTCGTCGGCCCCGGCAACGGCGATCACGCTGGCCATCGACGCGGGGCATGTGAAGTCGATCAAGACTTATCAGGTGCGCTCGTTTGAGGTGATGCTCGCGCGGGTGGGAAACGATCAGGGGCGGGAGGTCGTTTTCAGCAGCCTGCCGACCGAGGCCGACCGGCAAGTGTGGCAACTCCATCATGTTTTACGCCGTTTGGGGGTGACGGCGACCACACCGGTCACCATCCTCAGCGACGGCGCGGAGGGTCCACGGTCGCTGGGCGCCGCGGCCAGCGTCGGCTCGATCCGTAACGTCCTCGACTGGTTCCACCTATCAATGCGGGTCCAACACGTGGCGCAGGCCGTCAAGGGCTGGGCCACGGCGGTGCCGGCCGCCGCGGAGCGGACGACGATGCTGGCCGACGCCGTGACCCGCCTGCGCTGGCGGCTCTGGCACGGCCAGACTGAACGGGCGCTGACCTTGATCGGCGACCTCCTGGCTGAGCTCGACGCCAGCCTGAAAGCCGCCGACAGCCCGCCGGCCCGGAAGGTGGCAACGCTGCTGCGCGCCCTGGAAACCTACGTTGCCGGACAGGCCGACCTGATCATTGACTACGCCGCCGCCCGACACCGGGGCGAGCCCATTTCCAGGGCAACGACCGAAAGCACGGTCCAGCGCCTGCTGCACCGGCGCATGGGCGCCAACCAGCAAATGCGCTGGTCTCCGCGGGGCGCCCACCGGATGCTGAAGGTGCGCACCGCGATGATGAACGGCACGCTCGCCTCGGATCACACCGCTGCCGAGCCATACGCCCGCCGGCCGTTCCACCGGGCTGCGTGATGGCCCCCCAGGTTTGCGACGGTCTCTCCCGTGACAATGCCGAACCGCCGGTTGATGTCGTCACTGGTTATCGAGCTTGATTAACTCCGGGGCGAAGGTCAGGTAGGGGAAATTCAAACCGCTGAGATTGGCCGTAGGCTCGACGGCGGTTCTGTACTCCATGTTGGCAGCGTCGCTGCTTGGGGACGCCTGGGGCTGGTCGTTGCTTCCCTCGTGGCTCGTGGGCTTGGTTGTGCGGATGAGGATGCTCGCCGTCGGCGTGTCGGTGTTGGGTGCCGCCGTCACCGTCAGCACTCCCGGAATGAACTCCGCCAGGATGTAATTGCCGCTGACCAGCGCCAGCGAACCCTGGGTGATGGTATGGCTGCCCGATCCCATGGGATTGGTCGTGCTTGCCAGGGCCCCGGAGAAGATCGTCTCCGCCGTGTCGCCATGTCCCAACCCGGCGCCACCGACCGTGTAAGTCAGGGGACCCGCTTTGCCGCGCGACCCGACGCTTTGCGAATTGGCGGTCACCGTCAACGCCGCCTTGTCGATGGTCAGCGCGCCTGCCGTATAGGCGATGTCGTAGTTGTCGGACGTCAGCCCTGAGGCGCTGAGCGTGTAGGTTCCCGCGTTCACCGCCCCCTGCGCCGTTCCGCCATAGGTCAGGGTGCCGCCCAGAACGGCGGCGGTCTCACCGTTGACGAAACCGCCGTAGGTGACCCCATTGCCACCGCCGTAGGCCAGCCCGTCATAGGTCTTGCCGGCATTGTTGGCGGTCACCGTCAACGCCGCCTTGTCGATGGTCAGCGCGCCTGCCGTATAGGCGATGTCGTAGTTGTCGGACGTCAGCCCTGAGGCGCTGAGCGTGTAGGTTCCCGCGTTCACCGCCCCCTGCGCCGTTCCGCCATAGGTCAGGGTGCCGCCCAGAACGGCGGCGGTCTCACCGTTGACGAAACCGCCGTAGGTGACCCCATTGCCACCGCCGTAGGCCAGCCCGTCGTAGGTCTTGCCGGCATTGTTGGCTGTCACCGTCAGCGACGCCTTGTCGACGGTCAGCGTGCCGGGGGCGGCCAGGATGTCGTAGCCGAACTGGCTGGAATAGAGCCCGGCGATCGTCAGGCCGGTGCCGGTGTAGGTTCCGGCGTTGGCGCTGCTTGCCTTGTACTGCGCCGTTCCCAGAACCTTGCTCGCGTCGTAGGAGGTTGGGCTGTAGGTCAACGTCCCAAAATCCGAGGAATAGGCGGAACCGTCATAAGTCTTGGTGCCGTTGCCGCCGGTGACGGTCAGGCCGGTCAGGAAGTTGCGCAGCAACGGCGCGGTGTAGCCGTCATAGATGCGCCAGGGCGATGCCGTGCCGCCCAGATCGTCGATAACGAATCCGGCGTTGGTGAAGTTGAGCAGGCTCGTCATGCCGGCGGCGTCATAGCCGGTGACGCCCGTGGCGCTGCCGGTGCCGACACCGCTGGTCAGGCCCGAACTGGCCGTGTTCCAGACACCGCCCGTGACCGTGCCTCCCACCCTGTTTCCGATCAGGCCGCCGATGTTGGCCCCGCTGCCGGAGTTGGACACGGTGCCCGTGGCGTAGCTGGTGCTGATGGACGCGCCCGTGTCGTTCAGCCCGACCAGCCCGCCCAGATTGTTGGCACTGCCGGCGCCGGTGACCGCGCCCGTCGCGTAGCTGTTCGTGACGCTGCCGCTGCCGGTGTTGCCGCCGACCAGCCCACCCACATTCATGCCGGTGCCGTGCGTGGTGCCGCTGGCAAAGGAGGTGCTGATCGTCCCCCCGGCGTTCTCACCGACGAGGTTGCCGACATCCGTTCCGCTGCCGGTCACACTGGCGGCGCTGTGGCTGCCCGTGATGGTGCCGGCATTGCGGCCCACCAGCCCGCCGACATTGTTCTGGCCGGTGATGTTGCCGGAGCCGAGGCGGAGGTTGCTGATCTGCCCGCCGATTCCGAGATAGCCGAACAGCCCGACATCGGTGCTGGACGATCGGTTGATGTGCAGCCCGGTGATGCTGTTGCCCTGGCCGTTCAGGGTGCCGGTGAAGGGAGTCGTGCTGTTGCCGATCGGGATGAAACCGGTCCCGTTGTTCCAGCCCGAGGTGCCGCTGGCATCGATGTCCCCCGCAAGCACAGACCTGGTGTTTGCCAGGCCGGAAGACGCCAGCCCCTGAAGCCCGTAGACATCGACGATCTGATAGGGTGTGGCGGTGCTTCCATTCCCGCCGGTGGCGCGCAGGAAGGATGCGGAGGTCGTGAGCCGGAAATCGTTGGCGCTGAAGGACGGCAGCGTGCTCGCGATCTGGCTCCAGGCACCGCCGGTCAGGTCGAAGCGGTTGACGCTGATGGCCTGGCTGCTGGTGGCCGTGCCGGCCGCCCCGATCGAAAGCCTCCCCAGCGCTGCGGACACGGCACCGCCCAAGGTGACGTTGCCGCCGTTGCTGGTGGTCAGGGTCAGGGCCGACGCGTCGCTCCAGGACAGCGGAGCGTTCACCGTCAGGTTGCCCGCCGCCGTCTGGCCAATCGTGCCGACTACCCCGAAACTGTTGCTTCCGCTGCCGTTGAGCGTGAGCAGGCCGCCGGACGACAGCGACGTGTCGAGACTGTAGGTCGCGGCGGAGCTGTTGAGATGGACGCCGTACCCCGCCGTCGTGGTGAGCGGCGCAAAGCTGGTTTTCGACAGGAAGGACAGATCCGTGTCGCTGTAGCTGCCGATGGTCGCGGTGTAGGCCCCCCGCGTCGCCGTCAGGCTGGTCTTCCCCGTCACCAGGCGGATCGCCGACCCATAGATGTCCAACCCGCTGATCCCGGAGGCCGTCACGACATCGCCGAAGGCCGCAGCCTTGGTCGCGTGGTTGTCGAAATAGGTCAGGACGCCGTTGGCGTTGATCGAGCCGGACGGGGCGAGGACGTAATAGTAGCCGTTGGCGCCGCTCACCGCGCTGCCGATCGATGTGCCGTTCGACACGGCGGTGACCGTCGCACCCCCCAGCGCCGTGGTGCCCGCATCGCTGTAGGCCCGTCCCGTAACGGCGACCGGGGTCGTGCTGTATTGCCAGCCCAGATAGGGATAAAGACCGCCGCCGGTGCTCCAGATCGCGCTGGAAAATCCGTTGGGCAGCGTGCCTTGCAGGGCCGCGGTGGTCATGCCGGTGGTGCCGCCGGACGAACCGCCGCCCAACGCGTTGGTCCGGCCGCTGGTCTGGGTGTCCCAGTAGCTGTTGGAGATTGCGCCAGGCGTGCCGTTGTTGTTGTAGCCGGCCAGCCCGCCGACATTCGTCGAACCGGTGACGTAGCCGGTCGAATAGGCTTTCGCAATCGTGCCGTTGTTGTAGTTGACGCCGACAAGGCCCCCGAGATTGCTGGCGCCGCCGGTGCCGATCACCCGGCCCATGGCGTAGGAATCGGAGATGGCGCCTTCGTTGTGGCCGACCAACCCTCCGCCTGAACCGACGGCGGTGGTGACCGTGCCGGTGGCATATGACTGGCTGATCGTCCCGCCATTGCCACCGACGTAGCCGTTGGCGCCGACCAGGCCACCGATATAGCTTCCGGTGGTGCCGCCGCTCACATTGCCGGTGGCGAAGGATTTCGTGACGACCCCGCCGTTCACGAGGTAGCCGACGAGCCCCCCGATGTCATAGCCGGCGCCGATGACGTTCCCGCTCGCCGAGGAGGAGGTCACCGTCCCGGCGTCGTTGACGCCGATCAGGCCACCGGTTTCGGCAAGACCGGTGGTCGTGCTTTCGACATTCGCGCCGGACGCGACGCCGGTGACCGTGCCTTGCCGAAGAGTCCCGACCAGCGCGCCCACATTGGCAGAGCCGGTGACCGATCCTCCGGACAGCGTCACGTTGCTGATCGCAGAACCCGTCCCCGCATAGCCGAACAGCCCGACATTGTTGGCGGCTGTCCGGTTGATGGTCAACCCGGTGATGCTGCGGTTCTGCCCGTCGAACTTGCCCGTGAAAGGACTGCCCGAACTGCCGATCGGCATGAACCCCTGGCTTCCCCACAGACCGGCGTAGTTGCCGTTGTTGGCGGTGAAGGCCGTGCCGAAATCGATGTTGGCGCCCAATGTGTAGCTCTCGCCCAGCCTCAACTGCATCAGTTGCAGGGCCGCCGGGGTGGTCACATTGGTCGAATACTGGCTGCGCAGCATCGGCCGGGTTTCGCCCGGAAACATCACCCAGGTGTTGGTGAAATCGAAGCCGCCATAGGTCGCCTGCGTCCGGACATTGGCCGTCGTAATGCCCGTGCCAATGTGGCTGGTGGCCACCCCAGTGCTGTTCATGTCCCAATAGGCGTTGGTCACCGTGGGGGTACCAGAAAAAATCTCCGCGCCGCTCAACCCGCCCGTATCATAGGTGCCGGTAGCCTTGCCGCTGGCGTAGACGTTGGTCAGCGTGGCGCCCTGGAACGTGCCACCGATCAGCCCGCCGGTATAGGAGCCGGTGTTGGTGACCGATCCGGTGGCGTAGGAGTCGGTGATCGATCCCGCCCGCTGACGCCCGACCAGGCCGCCGACTTCGCCATAGCCGTTGACGGTGGCCGCCGAGGACGAGTTGCTGATGGCACCCTGATCGTTCCAGCCGATCAGCCCGCCAACCTGACTAAAGTTACCGGTAACGCTGCCGGTGACATGGACGTTGCTGGCGCTGCCCCCATTCAGCCGTCCGACAAGCGCACCGACCGTTTGACCGCCGGAAATGGACACGTTGGAAAGCGTGATATCCCGCAACGAGCCCATCGTCATGCCGAACAACCCGGTCAGCGATTGAGAGGGCCGGTTGATCGTCAGGCTGTCGATCGTATGACCAAGCCCCGCGAACGTACCCGAGAAGCCGCTGATCGGAGCAAAGCCCGCCCCGGAGTTCCAGCCGCTGGTGGCCGAGGCGTCGATGCTGTTGCCCAGCGCGTAGAACCCGGACCCGGTCATGCCCTGCAACGCGGCGACATCGTGAATCAGCGTGTAGGGCTGGCCGTTGATGGAGAGGCCGGCGTTCGTCCCCGACAGCGTGACCCGCGCGCCGTCGCGCAGCGCGTAGCCGCCGCCAAAGGTCATCGCCAGCCCGGCGCCCGCTCCGGTCGCCGTGATGTCCCGGTCGATGCGGATGCTGCCCGCCGCGTTCAATATCAGGGTCGTGTCGGCGGACCAGCTGATCGGCGAGGCCACCGTGATGTTGCCCGCCTGCGTGCCGCCGCTGCCGGTCGTGACCGTCATGTTGCCGCCGACCAGGCCATTCGTGAGGGTGGTGACGTTGATGTTCGTGTCGTTGCCCCAGCCGGTATCCGGGGCGTCGGAGATCGTCACGTCATAGGGATCGATCAGCCAGTTGCCGTGCTTGCCCTTGGCCGCCAGGGTCGTGACCTTCGCGTTCGGGGCGATGTCCACCTTGGCGGCGGAGGTTTCCACCCAGCCGCCGTCGCCGCCGTTGGGCGCGGAGGCGTCGATGGTGCCGCCGACCTTGGTGGTGCCGCCTTCCATTCCGGCCAGCAGAGTCACCGAACCGGCCTTGCCGCCGATCGTCTGCGCCTCCACCACCCCGGTGTTCGACACGACGGAGGACACGGCCGCGCTCGCCCCTTGCGCGGTCATCAGGACCTGACCGCCGCTGGCGGAGATCAGCCCGCCATTCTCGACCAGCGCCGCCGTGGTCGCGCCATCGACCTCGATCTTCAGATGCCCGTTGGCCCCGGCGTTGAGCGTCACCTTGGCTCCGGCGGCCAGTGCCACATCGCCGTTGCGGGCGTTGACGGTGCCCTGGTTGGACACCGTGCCGCCAATCAGAACCACCGATCCGCCGTCGCGGGCGTTGATGGTGCCCTGGTTGACGACCGACCCGGTGGCGCTGTTGCTGGTGAAGACCTCCTTGCCGGCCATGAAGTCCTGGTTCGTGATGTCGGCGGTCGAGGCGACCAGCCCACCCACATCGACCCGCGCGGTCTTGCTGAACAGCACGCCGTTGGGATTGACGACATAGACCTTGCCGTTGGCGTTCATTTTGCCGGCGATCACGCTGCCGGCCCCGCCGGTCACCCGGTTCAAGGTGACGGACGCGGCGTCCGGCTGCTTGAAGGTGACGGTGGCGGACGAACCGACGTCGAAGCTGTTCCAGTTGACGATGCCGCGGGCGGTGCCTTGCGTCACCGTCATCGACGCGCCGTTCTCGGAGATCGACACCGACCCGGCGACGACCCGGCCGCCGGCCGGCAGGGCATTCGCGGCGGGATCGGCCAGGGCGCCGCCCGGCGCGGCGATCAGACCGAGGGCGATCAGTCCCGCCGGCACGACGGTTCCGACCGCATGGCCGCCGCCCTTCGCCGTTTCCGGCGCGACGACCCAAAACCCCTTGGCACGGTTCCAGATCAGCCGATAGGCCCGGTTCATCCCGCCGTGATCGTACATCGCCCTACCTCCTGATCAGAACATCTTGGTGACGGTGAACCAGACCCACGGGTCGGTCCGGCTGCCGTCCTGGTTGCGGCCCGGAACGTCGCTGCCCCGGTTGGGACCGAACGGCACCGCCGCCGTCAGGCTGACGCCGACGTTGCCGGCCAGCGCGTAGGTAGCCCCGATGCCGGCGCCGAACAACGGATAGCTGTTGGGCGTATCGCCACCCGCGTTCCACCCGTCCCAGGGCTTCGCGTTCTGGCGAATCAGGCCGGCGTCGACAAAGCCGAACAGGTCGAGCCCGGCGGCCCAACCCTCCGCGATCGGGCGGTGCAGTTCGAGATTCGCGACGAAGCCGCTGTCCCCCAGCCCTTCGTTGACCGGGTAGGCGCGCACGCCATAGGCGCCGCCCAAGGCGAATTTTTCCGAACTGTCGAGGTTCACGGTCGTCCACTGGCCGCTGAAGCGCCCGCGCAGGAAGAGGTCGTCGGTGATCGCCTGATCGCGGCGCAGGTCGAGGGAGAGCTTGGCGAAGCGGCCGTCCGTCCGGGCCGTTGCGTCATCCAGCGCCGCGTCGCTCGCCAGCCGCGACAGATCGAGCACACCGGCCGTAACCATGACCTGGTAGGTGGTCAGCCCGCCGCCGCCCCAGCCGTCGGAACGGTCGCCGGTGACGCTGACGCTTGCCTTGTTCACGCGCTTGCGGTGGAACGCGTCGCCCAGCAGGTCGTCGTCGTAGCGGCCATGCTCGTAGGACAGACGGGCGTGCAGGCTCTCCTCCGCGCTGCGGATCAGGGGGTAGAAGAGATCCGCGCCCTGGGTCAGGGCCACGCCCTTGCCGTCGAGGTCCTTGAAGGGGCCGCCCAGCCGGTAGCGGAGCGCGCTGGCCCTAACAGGGTGCGGAAAAACGAACATATTTCGGCCTTTTGCCCCCTCTGAGGCTTGGAAATGGCGTTTCCGCCGCCCGTTT
>NZ_JAUQTX010000264.1:0-8871 GCF_059803775.1 Azospirillum sp. UFLA03-27
TCGTTTCCATCCTGTCCAGGCGTCTGCGGCGGCTGACCGCCCAGGACTGCAGCGCCTGACGTCTACAAACAGACACTCAGTCAGATCTACGGCTTTGCCCGGCAGTCGGGGGGGTGCGTCCGCATCGCCAGCACCGTCGGGCGGGGAACGTCCGTGACGCTGTACCTTCCCCGCTACCAGGGTGCGGAGACGGCATCCTCCCCCGAAAAGGCACCCGATCGGCCGCCGCTGCCGGTGACGGGAACCGTGCTGGTGGTGGAGGACGAAGCGATTGTCCGCATGCTGCTTGTGGAAGCGCTCCGGGAGCAGGGTTCGACGGTCCTGGAGGCCGAGGATGGAAACGCGGCCTTGACCATTCTCGCCTCTCCGACGGGGATTGACCTGCTGGTGACGGATGTCGGCCTGCCTGGCATCAGCGGACAGCAGATTGCGGAAACGGCTAGGTCAATGCGGCCGAATCTGAAAGTGCTGTTTCTGACCGGCTACGCCGGCAATGCAGACACGGACAAGGAAGTACTCGGGCCGTGCACACGGCTTCTTGGTAAGCCCATTGCCATAGACCAGTTCCTTGCCCAAGTGTACGAGATACTGGGCGAAGGCTAAAGGGGCGTTTTCAAAACTCAACGAGGCGGGCCGCGACGACAAAGATGCAGGCTACGTTGAGCAGCGCATCGACGATGGCGCCCAACCGGTCGTGACGGCGATCCAGGCATTTGTTGGCGAGCAACCAAGCATTGGCGTGCTCAACGACACAGCGGATTTGGCCGAGGCGTGAGCCGTGCGGCTGGCCGATCTTGCGGATGAGGGGTTGGATGCCTTCACGCAGGCAGAGCCACCGGTTGTCGGCGCTATCGTATCCGGCGTCGGCGTACAGGCGAGCAATGCTGGCGCAGACGTCCATGGCCAAGCGGACGATCATTCCGCAGGTCGAACATCGCCAAAGTCGCTACCTGAACAACCGGGCCGAGAACTCGCATCAGCCGACCCGCTAGCGGGAGCGGCGGATGAAGCGGTTCACGTCACTCCGGCACGCACAGCAATTCCTGTCTGCCCATGGCCCCATTCACCAGCACAGCCATCCCCGCCGTCATCGGATGAGCGCCGCCGAGTACCGCGCTTACCGCACCCAGGCCGTCGAGGTCTGGAAGCAGGAGACATGCGTCCGGAGGGTCGCATAAAAGGCCGACTTACGGCCATTCGACCTCCTCGTACGTCCAATCCAAGTTAACGTGACAACGCCCCCGGGAGCGATCCTTGCGTCCCAGGGCCGCGTCAAGCGTCGGGCGGAACACTTCGAAGTCCACCACCGACAACAGCCGTTCCAGTGGATCCCCGCTCTTGCTCAACTCCGCGTAGCGGTCCTGAAGATCGAACAGCCCAGCTTGACCGGCCATGTCCCGTCTTCCGTCGCCTTCAAGCCAAGGAAATCACCGGAACGCCGGCAACGCTACGGTTTTTCGAGGCGTCCCACTGCACCTCAATGACTACAATGGCATACTCTCGCCCGATCCTTGCGGCGTCGTAGTATCAAAGGCACATTGGTCGATAACACAATTTTAGCAACTCCGTGCAATAAGTTCGGAGTCCTTTTAATGGCCTTAAGGGCAACTCCCGTCATGCGCAAACTCTTCAAGCTCGCCGCCGGCCTCACGATCGCCGGGGTAGCTGGCTACATCGTCCTTGCGGAAGGTGTAGCGGTCGTCAGCGCCGATGCGGTCGTCAATGCGCGGGTCGCTGTGGTGCGTGCACCTATCGATGGTCTGCTTTCGCTGCAACCGCGCGCCATTGGCGAACGGGTTCAGCGAGGGCAGACTCTCGGCAACCTGACGGATGTCCGCGCCGACGACTCCCGCCTGTTCGATCTGGAACGTGTGGCTGGCGCGCTCGACACCGACATCGGGCGCATCCAGGCACAGATTGCCAGCATGACGACGAGTGCGGCCACACTGCGCGAACGCACCGAAGCGTATCGCGACGGCCGCATTCGTCAGCTGAAGGCCCGGATCGACGAACAGCAGGCCTTGCTGTCCAGCGCCAAGGCGCAGTCGACCGAATCCACCGCCGCCCTGAAGCGCGCGGAGGAGTTGAGGGTCAACGGGGTCCAGTCGGTGGCGATGCTGGACAAGGCGCAGGCGGCGCATGAGGTGAACAGCTTGAACATCCGCGCGGCCACGGCCCGCCTGGATGTTCTGCGCACCGAATTGGAGGCGGCTTCCAACGGCACGTTCCTCGGCGACTCCTACAACGACACGCCCTATTCCAGCCAGCGGTCCCAGGAGTTGGATTTGCGTCTTGGCGAATTGTCCGCCGAGTTGCAGGAGCGTACCCAGCGCTTGGCGAAGATCCGGGAGCAGATCGCGCTCGAACGCCAGCGGGTGGCGAAGCTCCGCGACGCCTTCCTGACCTCTCCGGTGGACGGGCTGGTGTGGGAAGCGCCCCTAGGCAACGACGAGTACGCGCGCAAGGGGCAGGACCTGCTGCGTCTGCTCGACTGCTCCACGGTTATCGTCACCGCCAGCGTCGCGGAGAGCGACTACAACCGCCTGAAGGTCGGCGATCCGGCGCAGTTCCGGCTGTCCGGCACCAACCGTGTCTTCAGCGGACAAGTGCTGCGCCTGGCCGGTTCGGGCGCCGCGACGGTCTACAACAACCTCGCCATCGCGCCGGGCGCGGACCATCTGAAGCGCTTCGACGTGGCGTTGGCGATCCCGGATCTGCTGAAGGATGCGGAGGCCGGCTGCGCCGTCGGCCGGACGGGCAAGGTCGTCTTCTCCGGTACGCCGCGCGACCTTCTGCGCACTGTCGGTTCCTGGCTGGGATTCGCCTGATGGTTCTTTCGCCCTTCGAGGCGAGCTTCGCACCGGCCCTTCTGGTCTGCGGCGCGGCGCTTGCGATCCTGCCCTTCTGCCGACCGGACGACAGCCGGGTGCGGGTCGTGCTATTCACCCTCTGCATCCTACTGGGGTGGCGGTACATGGCTTGGCGCTTCGCCGAGTCGATTCCGCCCTTGGCGTTCAACGCCGAAGCGATCGGCGCCTGGGCGTTCGCCCTGCTGGAAGCGGCGACCACGGTCAGCTCGACCTTGGCCTTCGCGCTGATGTCCCGGGTCAAGAACCGCAGCGGCGAGGCCGACCGGCACGCCGGCTGGTGGCCGCCGAAAGCCCCGCCGCAGGTGGACGTGCTGATCACCACCTACAACGAGGAGGAGGCGATCCTCGCCCGCACCATCGGCGGTGCCCTGGGCATCGATCATCCAAGCCTGCGGGTGTGGGTCCTGGACGACGGCAAGCGGGACTGGCTGCGGGATCTCTGCGCGCGCAAGGGCTGCCATTATCTGCAGCGGCCGGACAACAGCCACGCCAAGGCGGGCAACATCAACCACGCGCTGCAGCATCTGGCGAGGCTGCCCCGGCAACCTGACTTCGTCGTCGTTCTCGACGCCGATTTCGTGCCGCATTCCACCTTCGTCAGCCGTGCCCTGGCGCTGTTCCATGACCCCTCGGTCGGCTTGGTGCAGACCCCGCAGCATTTCTTCAACCCCGATCCGATCCAGTCAAATCTGCGGATCGGACGCGCCTACCCGGACGAGCAGCGCTTTTTCTTCGACCATCTGCTGGCATCCCGCGACGCCTGGGGCATCGCTTTCTGCTGCGGCACCTCGTCCATGATGCGCTGGGATGGGCTGCAGGCCATCGGCGGCTTTCCGACCGACAGCGTGACGGAGGATTTCCTCGTCACCATCCGCCTGAAGGAACGCGGCTGGCGCACCGTCTATCTCAACGAGCGGCTGAGCGACGGGCTGGCGCCGGAAGGGCTGAAGGAGTACGTCACCCAGCGTGGGCGCTGGTGCCTGGGCATGATCCAAATCTTCCGAGGCCCGTCCGGCCCATTCTCGAAGAACCCCCTCAGCTTGATCGACCGGGTGGGCCTGATCGATTCCTTCCTCTACTGGGGAGTTACCTTCCCGTTCCGCTTTGCCTGCTTCTTAGCGCCGATCCTGTACTGGTGGTTCGGCATCAGCATCGTGAACGCCACCGCACCCGACGTCATCACGTATTTCGTGCCCTACTTCCTGGCCGCGATGATCGCCCTCAACTGGACCACCCGCGGCCAGATCATCCCGCTGCTGCATGACGTCAGCCAGATGCTGACAATGTTCGAGATCATCCAGGCGGTGGCGGTGGGTCTCGTCAAGCCGAAGGGCCACAAGTTCAAGGTCACGGCCAAGGGCGGGCAACGGGACCGGGTGACCGTCCAATGGGGGATGATGCGCCGGTTCGCGCTTCTGGCCGCGGCGACCGCGGGCGGCATGATCTACGCCGGTCTGGCCGACTACGCCCCTCAGGGCGGCGCCGGCGACGGCAAGGTCATCGTCCTGTTCTGGAGCTTCTACAATCTGGCCGCCCTGGCCCTGGCGATGGCGGTCTGCATCGAGTTGCCCCGCTACCGGCAGGACGAGCGGTTCTGGACCGACGAGCAGGCCGACATCGAACTGATCGGCCGGGAGGCCGCCGGCCGGACGCGCCGCATGCGGGTGCTGGACATTTCGCTCGGCGGGTTGCGGATGTGGGGAATGGTCGATGCGGAGCCGGGGGCGCCGATTCTCGTTCACATCGAGGCGGTTGGGCCGGTGCAGGCCGTGCTGGTGGGACAGGCGGACGGCGCTTTCACCCTGCGCTTCATCGAGGATGCACAGGTCCGCGACCGCCTGATCCGCAAGCTCTATTCCGAGCGCTACAGCGGCGGCGCCCGATCGATCAGCCTGGAAAAAATCCTCACGGGGCTGCGGGCTCGCGCGACGCGCTGACCGGTTCCGCATGTGCGGGGGTGGACGGCGTGTCCGGCGGCCGCTTGGCCGCGAGGGTCAAGTCGAGCGCCATGGAGAGCTGGACGAGGCTGGTCGACAGGCTCGTCGCCTCCGCAAAGGCCCGCGTGGGTGGTACCGGCGTCGCGAGGTCGCCATGACTGAGGCGACGGGCGGCCTCGGCCAACAGCTCCAGCGGGCGTGACAGGCGTCCGGCCCATACCCAGCCGCTCAGGAGAGCAAGGACAGCCATGGCGAGGCTCGCAAACAGGATGCGGTGCTGGAGTGCGGAGACGTCGGCGAGAGCGGGATCGGCGCCGTGGCGGACCAGAACCACCCAGCCCAGGCCGCGGTACTCGCCTTCACCGCGGGTCGGAGCCACGGCGGTGAAGTAGCTCTTTCCGTCCGGCCAGACTTCCTGGATGGACTTCGTGACCCCCTGCACGCCGGCGCGCACGCTGGCGAGGTCGAGCTTCTGGCCTTGCAGGTCTTTGGGTCCCATCAGAACGACACCTTCGCGGCTCAGCACGAAGGCATCCACGTCCGTCTTGTCGTCACTGCCGCGTTGCAGAACGGATTCGGCGACCTCGTCGGCCCAGGTCCAACTGAGATGGGCACCGAGAACGCCAAGCGGAACGCCATCCTTGCGAGTCAACGGCATGGCGATATCGACGAAGCGCAAGGGCTCGCCGTTGGAAGCCGGGGGCAGCTTCTGGGCCAACAGAAGCGCTTCGTGCAGATCGCCGGCGAAGGGCGCCTGTGTGCCGGCGCGGAACCAGGGCCGGGCCGACACGTCGACACCCTCAAGAAGCCGTTGCGAGCTCACCACCACTTGGCCGCCGGTTTCCGCGGCGCCGATCCAGGCATAGATGGGAACGTTCCGCTTCAGCGTGTCGAGCTGGTCACGGAGATCATCTGTCCGCTCCAGGGAACCCTGTGCATTGATCATCGACGCGACCAGCGTCATGTCGCGCCAGCGTTCGTGCATGCCCAGATCGAGCATGCCGGCGATCCGCGCGCTGACGTCCAGCAGATGCTTATCCGCTTCCGTACGGACACGTTCCCCGACGGAGGCACTCGCGTAGACTCCTACAACGGCGCTGGGAACAATGCACAGTCCGACAAGGCCAAAACGGAGAATGGTGCCGAGGGACTTCAAACGCTTCGTCATACCATGACCTCTTATCGGCATGATTTGCCGTTGGAGATCATTGCAGGCAGGTATATATATAACGTTAATTGCAATCTACTTATTTACGATTTCTTTCCGGGGCGCCTATGGCTGAGAGTGTCAGCCCGAAGCTAGTCCGCCGGCAGTATGGCGAACTGACCCTACCCGAGCACTGCTGCCCCGTCTGGAATACCATGCGTCAGATCATCGTAGACACCCCGTTCCGTAACGGCTCCCAGAGGTAATTGATAGATTTGAATTGAGCTTTTGTGTTGTAAGTGGCTCTAGCAAGAGCAATATGCAGTGTTTCTGCTGAGAATGGCTTGAGCAGGAGCGGCCAACCATGCTTATCGACGGCCATTCTAATCTGAGAACCACTATTGCCTGTCATGGCAATCACGTATGAGTTTTTAAAAAATCGATTCAATATATCGAATATAGCGTTGACGCTATCCTTATCATTTAAGTGAAAGGAGAATGGAATATTTAAAAAGATAGCATCGGGAGAGAAATCCGAAATTGATGCATAAGATACTGCCTCGATTAGAGTGTCTGTTGACGCAACCTCAAAATTCCATTCTTGCAATATCATTGATAATGCAGAGCGCACCCCGGCATTGTCGTCAATGATAATTACACGCATTTATATGCCTCCCTAAGCGGCATGCAAATTGATCTTCTTGGGTATGTGAAGCTATGTCACGGCATGATTGCCTTTGTTCGTGTGGAGTGTCAATTGGTGCGAAACTGCTTTTAAGCACTTTGCAATCATGTTTCACGTCAGCGTTCAAAGATTACGCACTCATTCTTGCGGAATGCTCCTTGCTAAATCGAGGGAGCTAATCTCCTCCATCTTATTTGTGTGATAGCGGAACGTTGTTGGGATTCGGTCTGTTTGGCCATCCAGGAATATGGCTGGATGTTCGCGGGG
Source organism: Azospirillum sp. UFLA03-27 (assembly GCF_059803775.1). Classification (NCBI taxonomy): domain Bacteria; kingdom Pseudomonadati; phylum Pseudomonadota; class Alphaproteobacteria; order Rhodospirillales; family Azospirillaceae; genus Azospirillum; species Azospirillum sp. UFLA03-27. Next base: position 6,907 of record NZ_JAUQTX010000264.1, read on the forward strand.
CTTGCCCGAGCGCGCCATGTCAAACGGAGCAAGGGCGCACAGCGGTCCATCGCCTCCATGAAGAGCCCCAAATCCCCGGCTGGCTGATCCCGGTCAACCCCACCGCCGCCCTTTGGGCGGTGGCCCGCCAAGGCCAGGGATGACGGGGAGCACAGACCGGGGATCATGGCCAATGCAGCGACCGCCGGCTCCGCGGCTTTCGGGGAGGAGCCGCCATGGACCAGATCCATCCCAACGCCCGCACCACCCCGGCCGTGCGCGCCGCCATCGCGGCGTTCACAATTCCCTCCGGCCGGGCCGCCACCAGCCAGGCGGCCTATCGTCAGGAGGGGACGCCGGGCAGGTGGTTGCTCAGCTCGAACGAGCTTTTGATCGGCACTCTTAATGTACCGATAATGTGCCGATGCCCGCCAACCACGTCGCCAAATACCTTCCATGAAAATGGAAGTCGGCCTTCAACTTTTGATCCAGTTGGATCACGCTCCGCTTCCCATCATCAATGAATTTGATGCAAATCAACGCGGACTATTGTCCTCCTGAGGAATGGTCCTCCCATAGAGTTCTCCGTCCTTGAGCAACCGCTCATACACATGCAGCGAATCGGCGGGGTTAAATCTCCGCCGTTAGATCAGTGGGTGGTGCTCTTTCAAATCTCACCACCTGGGAGGCGGTCGTTGAGCCAATTGCGGGAAGTGGCAGTCGGCGGTTTCGTCTATGGGTTCGGCGAAGATCCGTGGATGGAACAGAGTGGTGGCCTTGAGGAGCGACTCCGGGCGTTGCACGAGGAAATCCGCGAATGGCCCAGGCTGGAGCATCTGCACCGGATGGCCGTGGCGACCTACGATCCCAAGGGTGAGCGGGTCCGTACGTTCGTTCAGAGCAACGTCGGCCCGCGGCCGTTCGACCCCCTTTCCGGCAGGCTGTGCGATTATCCTCTTCTGCAGACGGTCGCCGAGACGGGACGCCCCTGGATAGACAACGCGGTCACGTCAGCCCCCGGTTCCACCGGACCAGGCGGCAGGTTACTCAAGCAGGGTTTCCGCTCACGCTACGTGAGCCGAATTCACTGGCAGGGCAACCTGTATGGGTTCCTTTTCTTGAACTCAAGGAAGGATGGCTTCTTCACCGAACCCATCGTGTCGGCTCTCATGCCGTACCGGCGGGTCATCGGCGTGCTCGTTGCGTCCGAGATGACCAGCACACGCGCCATGCTGGCGGCCGTGCACACGGCCCTCGAGGTCAGCCACTACCGCGACGAGGAGACCGGCGCTCACCTCAACCGCATGAGCCGCTACGCTCAGCTTGTTGCGGCAAAAATCGCGTCGAAGCACGGCCTTTCGGACGAGTTCATCGAGTACGTGCTCCAGTACGCACCTCTGCACGATGTGGGTAAGGTGGCGGTGCCGGACAGCATCCTGCTCAAGCCCGGCAAGCTGTCGCCGGACGAGTTCGAGGTCATGAAGACGCACGTAACCAAAGGCCTGGATATCATCCACGCTATGATTCACGACCACGGCCTTGGCGCCCTACCGCACGCCACCATTTTGCGCAATGTGGTGGGTTGTCACCATGAGGCCTTTGACGGCTCCGGCTATCCCAACGGCCTTTCTGGCGCGGCCATTCCACTGGAAGCCCGCATTGTCGCGGTCGCCGACGTGTTCGACGCGCTCACTTCCGAACGCCCCTACAAGGGAGCGTGGACGAACGAGGCTGCGGCGGATTTCCTTCGTGAGCAGGCGGGTCGGAAGTTCGATCCGGACTGTGTCGCTGCCCTGCTCACGGACATGAGCGCCATCGCAGCCATCCAGCAGCAGTTCCGCGACACCCCCTCAGGCATGCTCGTGCCCGGCCGCTGATGCCACCACAGTGGGGACTGTCAGGAATTCCATGTACGGGCCGGTTGTGATCAGGCGAGCGTGAACCGGTCCTCGAAGAGGATGGCGAGCTGGGCGCGGGCCATGCCCC
>NZ_JAUQTX010000265.1:0-8798 GCF_059803775.1 Azospirillum sp. UFLA03-27
AGACCCGTCAGCAGCTCGGCACCATCGCCCTCTCGCTGGCCAACCAGTCGCAGCAGTCGATCCTGCGTCTGTTCTAACCGGCAAGGTCCAGCCGGCGACCACAGGCCGAGGCAAGGCATTGCGCAGCAGGCGCCCCAACCGGGGCGCCTGTTTCCTTTTGGCCGCCTTACCGCAGGGCGGCCTCGATCAGGGCCCGCGCGTCGGCGGCCAGCTTCGCCCGCTCCGGCGCGCGGGTGTACATCATGTGCCCCCCCTCATAGACCGTCACGGCGACCCGGTCGGCCTGCCCGTCCGGCAGTTCCAGGCGGGACGCCACCCAGCGCGACGCCATGTAGGGGGTGATGAGGTCGGTGCGCCCATGGGCGATCAGCACCCGCAACGCGGGCTGCAAGGTCAGGGCGGCCTGGAGGTCGTCCACCGCGCTGGGCTGGCCGGAGCGCGGCCATTCCCAGCCCCGGTTCACCCGGTCGCTGAGCAGCTCGAAGGGCACCTCCGTCCGCACGCCCAGCCACTCGTGGGCGTAGGCGGCGAAGGCGGTGGTGTAGGTCGGCACCGTGCCCTTCAGGAAGGGATCGAAGGGAAGGCGCGCCGCCGACGGATCGGGGTCCGCGGCGGTGAAGGTGCCGTCGTAGACGCTGGCGACCCGCCCCTTCCCACGCAGCAGCTCGCGGGCAAAGATGTCGGTGGGGATCTCGCCGCGGAAGCGGGTCACCAGCTCCTCCGGCAGGCCGATGGTCCGCGCCACCTCGGCGAAGAAGCCCTGCGCCGCGCCGGGCCGGCGGTAGTCCAGCCCGGCCAGCCCGGTGAGGTATCCGGTGAAGGCGTAGCGCTCGGCCGCCGCCGCCGCCTGCTCCGGGGTGCCGGCAACCAGACCGTTGGCGGCGGCCGAAGCGGCGTAGGCGGGCAGCCGCAGCGCCGGCACCAGAAGCCCGCCGCCGCCGCGGATGGTGGCGAAATCCACGACCGGCGACACCATGATCAGCCCGTTGACCGCGATGCCGGTGTCGTCGATCAGCCGGTTGGCCATCTTGGCGATGCGGAAGCCGCCGTAGCTTTCCCCCACCAGGAATTTCGGCGACTCCCAGCGGCCGTTGCGGGTCAGCCAGAGCCGGACGATCTCGGCCATGGCCCGGCTGTCGGCATCGACCGACCAGAAGCGCTTGCCAGGGTCCTCGTCCCGCCGCGCGCCCTCCTCCTTTCCACCGTCACGCCGGATGCCGCGGCTGTAGCCGGTGCCGACCGGATCGACGAAGACCAGATCGGTGAAGGCCAGCCAGCTGTCCGGATTGTCCAGCAACGGGGCCGGTGGCCGGGTCAGCGACCCGTTGTCGTTGAAGCCGACCACCTTCGGCCCCAAGGCCCCCAGATGCAGATAGGCCGAGGATGCCCCCGGCCCGCCGTTGAACACGAAGGCGACCGGCCGCTGGCCGCGCGGCGCCCCGTCCGGCGTGCCCCCATCCAGCGTATAGGTGACGGTGAAGACACGGGCCGCCGCCTCCTCGCGCGGACCGTCGCGCAGGGGCAGGAATTCCGCCACCGCCGTGTAGGCGAGCGGTCCGGATGGCAAGGGCAGTTGGTGCTTGGTCTCGCTGCGCTGTGCGTCGAACCCGCCGGCACGGTCCGCCGGCTTCGGGGCGCCCTGGTTCTGTTCGTTCCGGGCCGGAGTGTTCTGGGCCGGAGTGTTCTGGGGCGCCGCGTCCTGAGCACCCGCGACATGGAGCGGCGGCAGCGCCAGCGCGGCGAGCAATGGCAGAAAGCGGAGGCGGCGGTTCATGGCACGTCGCATGGCGCATCCCGTCGGCTGTGTCGTCACAGCCCCGCATATTGACCCTCACCCGGTGTCCGGCAAGGACACAGACCTTCTGTCGCGCGCCTCGGATCTCTATCAAAACCGCGACAATTTATCTCAATTCAAACCATTGATGCACATACGACCGTGTTTATGATGCCCAGGCTTCCACCACCTTAAGCCGAGTCATCGCGATCATGGACATGCCCGCCGAGAATTTTCAGGATCTCGTCTGGAGCGACGATCTTGCGTTGGGCGTCGAGCATATCGACGAGCAGCACAAGCATTGGATCGAACTGGTCCAGGCGTTCCATGTCGCCGTCGCCGAAGGCCGCTCCCGCGAGGAGGTCTACCGGACGCTGGCCGATGCGGTGGTCTATACGGAGATTCACTTCGCGAGCGAGCAGAAGGTGATGGAGGAGGCCGGCTATCCTTTCCTGGCCGACCATCTGGTCCAGCATTCCCTGGCCTGGGAGCAGTTGCACGCCTTCACCACCGGCAACGTGCCGGAGGAGAACATCGCCGAGTATCTGGCGACCTTCCTGCCGCAATGGCTGATGCTGCACATCAACTCCGCCGACCGCCAGTTCGCCCGCTGGCTGAAGGAGCGCGACGCCGTCCCGGTGGAGCTGGCCGACGCCCAGCTGTCCGGACGCGTCTTCCCCAACATCCCGGTCTGAACCCGCCGGAGCGCGCTCTCACCGGAGCCCGCACAAAAAGGCCGCATGAAAAAAGGGGAGGTCCGAGGACCTCCCCTTTTCCACGCCATGCCGGGGATGGAACCGGCTGGCCTCAGCTGCAGCCCGTGGTGGAGCCGCAGGTGTCGCACTTCAGGCAGGTGCCGTTGCGGACAAGCGTCATGTTGCCGCACTCCCCGCACTGATCCCCCTCGTAGCCGCGGGCGCGAGCCTCGCGGATGCGGTCGTAGCGCTGGTCGCTGTTGCTGCCGCCGTAGGCCGTCCCGGTGGTGCCGCCGACCGGGGCCGTGCCGCCGGCATGGACCACCGCGGCGCCGACCGCCGGGCTGGAGGCCACCGCCGCATGGGCGGCGGACGCCGTGGCCTGGACCGCGGTGCCGGTGGCGGCCAGGGCCGCCGCCGCAGAGACCCGCTGGGTCTGCCCGCCGTTCAGGACGCGCAGGTTGTTGCGGACGTAGCCGGTCGACGCGACCTTGCGGACGATGTCCGACGGCTGGACCGCGCCGGTCTCCGGCAGGTCGCCCTGCTTGTCGCCGCTGCCGACCGTGAAGGGCACCAGATCCTCCGGCGTGGCGTGCGCCAGATCGGTGCGGCCCAGGTAGGAGATGGCGATCTCGCGGAAGATGTAGTCGATGACCGAGGTCGCCATCTTGATGGTGTCGTTGCCGGTCACCATGCCCGACGGCTCGAAGCGGGTGAAGGTGAAGGCCTCCACGAACTCTTCCAGCGGCACGCCGTACTGCAGGCCGATCGACACCGCGATGGCGAAGTTGTTCATCAGCGAGCGGAAGGCGGCGCCCTCCTTGTGCATGTCGATGAAGATCTCGCCGATGCGGCCGTCCTCATACTCGCCGGTGCGCAGGTAGATCTTGTGGCCGCCGACGGTCGCCTTCTGGGTGTAGCCCTTGCGGCGGTGCGGCAGGCGCTCGCGCTCGGTGCGCTTGCGCTCGATGATGCGCTCCACGACCTTCTCGACGATGCGCTCGGACACCATCTGGGTGCGGGCCGCGTTGGCCGCCTCGACGATCTCCTCGACCGCGTCCTCCTCGTCGTCCAGCAGGGCGGCGGAGAGCGGCTGGCTCAGCTTGGAGCCGTCGCGGTACAGCGCGTTGGCCTTGATGCCCAGGCGCCAGGACAGCAGGTAGGCGTCCTTGCACTCCTCGACCGTCGCCGTGTTCGGCATGTTGATGGTCTTGGAGATGGCGCCGGAGATGAAGGGCTGCGAGGCGGCCATCATGGTGATGTGCGATTCCCAGGACAGGAAACGCTTGCCGATGCGGCCGCAAGGGTTGGCGCAGTCGAACACCGGCAGATGCTCGTCCTTCAGGAAGGGCGCGCCCTCCAGCGTCATGGCGCCGCAGCAGAAGGTGTTCGCCGCCTCGAGCTCGGCCTTGGTGAAGCCGAGAGCCGTCAGCAGGTCGAAGCCCGGCGCGTCCATCTGCTCGGCGGGAATGCCCAGCGTGTCGACGATGACGTCGGCGCCGACCGTCCAGCGGTTGAAGGCGAACTTGATGTCGAAGGCGGTGGCGAGGTTGCCCTCCAGCTTCTCCAGCACCTCGGCCGGGAAGCCCTTGGCGGCCAGAGTCTCGTGGTTGACACCCGGCGCGCCCTTCAGCGTGCCGTGGCCGACCGCATAGCGCTCGATCGCGGCGATCTCGTCGGCGGTGTAGCCCAGCGTGCGCAGAGCCTCCGGCACCAGACGGTTGACGATCTTGAAGTAGCCGCCGCCGGCCAGCTTCTTGAACTTCACCAGCGCGAAGTCCGGCTCGATGCCCGTGGTGTCGCAATCCATGACCAGACCGATGGTGCCGGTCGGGGCGACCACCGTGGCCTGGGCGTTGCGGAAGCCGTGCTGCTCGCCCAGTTCCAGCGCCATGTCCCAGGCGCGGACGGCGGCCATCGCCAGTTCCTGCTCCGGGCACTCGTCGGCGACGAAGGGCACCGGCTTGACCGACAGGCCCTCGTAACCCTCCATCTCGCCGCAGGCGGCGCGGCGGTGGTTGCGGATGACCCGCAGCATGTGGTCGCGGTTCTGCTCATAGGCCGGGAAGGCGCCCAGCTCCTGCGCCATCTCGGCGGAGGTGGCGTAGGCGACGCCGGTCATCACCGCGGAAATGGCGGCGCAGTAGGCGCGGCCTTCCGCCGAGTCGTAGGACAGGCCCGACGCCATCAGCAGGCCGCCGAGATTGGCGAAGCCCAGGCCCAGCGTGCGGAACTCGTAGGAAAGCTGGGCGATCTCCTTGGACGGGAACTGCGCCATCAGCACGGAGATTTCCAGCACCATGGTCCACAGGCGGCAGGCATGCTCGAACGCCTCGACGTCGAAGGAACCATCCTTCAGACGGAACGACATCAGGTTCAGCGAGGCGAGGTTGCAGGCCGTGTCGTCGAGGAACATGTACTCCGAGCACGGGTTCGAGGCGTTGATGCGCCCCGAGGCCGGGCAGGTGTGCCAGTCGTTGATCGTCGTGTCGAACTGCACGCCCGGATCGGCGCAGGCCCAGGCGGCGTAGCCGACCTTGTCCCACAGGTCGCGGGCGCGGAGCTTGCGATGGACCGTGCCGTCGGTGCGGCGGATCAGGCTCCACTCGTCGTCGTTCAGGACGGCCTGGATGAAGTCGTCGGAGATGCGCACCGAGTTGTTGGAGTTCTGGCCGGCCACCGTCAGGTAGGCGTCCGAGTCCCAATCGGTGTTGTAGGTCTTGAACTCGATGCTGGTGAAGCCCTGGCCGGCGAACTGGATCACGCGCTGGACGTAGTTCTCCGGCACCTGCGCCTTGCGGGCGGCGACGACGGCCTTCTTCAGCTCCTTGTTGACCTTCGGGTCCTGGCCGTCCTGGGCGGCGGCCATGATGGCGGTCAGGTGCTCGCGGCAGATCTTGGAGCCGGTGACCAGGGCGGCGACCTTCTGCTCCTCGGTCACCTTCCAGTCGATGTAGGCCTCGATGTCCGGGTGGTCCATGTCCACCGTGACCATCTTGGCGGCACGGCGGGTGGTGCCGCCCGACTTGATGGCGCCCGCCGCGCGGTCGCCGATCTTCAGGAAGCTCATCAGGCCCGACGACTTGCCGCCGCCGGCCAGCTTCTCACCCTCGCCGCGCAAGCGGGAGAAGTTGGAGCCGGTGCCCGAACCGTACTTGAACAGGCGCGCCTCGCGGACCCACAGGTCCATGATGCCGCCCTCGTTCACCAGATCGTCGGCGACGGACTGGATAAAGCAGGCGTGCGGCTGCGGGTGCTCGTAGGCCGAGGCGGAGGAGGTCAGCAGGCCGGTCTTGAAATCGACGTAGAAATGGCCCTGGCTCGGGCCGTCGATGCCGTAGGCCCAGTGCAGGCCGGTGTTGAACCACTGCGGGCTGTTCGGGGCCGCCATCTGGGCGGCCAGCATGAAGCGCATCTCGTCGAAGAAGGCGCGGGCGTCGGCTTCGGTGTCGAAATAGCCGCCCTTCCAGCCCCAGTAGGTCCAGGTGCCGGCCAGACGGTCGAAGACCTGCTTGGCCGACTTCTCGCCGGAATAGCGCTTCTCCTTCGGCAGCGCCGCCAGAGCCGATTCATCGGCGGTCTTGCGCCACAGCCAGGACGGAACGGTGTTCTCCTCGACCGCCTTCAGGGCGACCGGAACGCCGGCCTTGCGGAAATACTTCTGGGCCAGGATGTCGCTGGCGACCTGGCTGTAATTCTCGGGAACCTCAATGTCCGTCTGCTGGAAGACCACAGAGCCGTCAGGGTTGCGGATCTCGCTCGTCGTGCGGCGGAAGCCGAGAGCGGCGTAAGCATCCTGACCCTCTTTCGTGAAACGACGCTGGACCCGCATGTGACTCGTGCTCCCTCTGGCTGGCGAACAAAGGTGTCGCGCTCCGTGCGGCGCAGCTCGCGCTGGCTGACGAACGCAACACCCTGTATGTTGGTGCGCATCCTAGCCTCAAGCTTTGGGCCAGGCAAGACCCGACCCAAGATATTGTGTGCTTGACGCGGGCCTACCTCCTAGATATGGCGCGTCAGGTCAACGGACCAAGCCGCCGCGGGTTCCCGAGAAAAATCGCCCCACCCCCACATCTAGTCCCGCGCCGAACGCCTCCGGCGACCGATTCCTGTAAGGAATCCGTCACTTTCGCGGGCTCGTCGGACCCCTCCGACTGCAGGAGCCACGGGGGGCGAATCGGCGGTACACCCTTCTCCGGCCTCCCATACCCGCCAACCCACTTTTGCCCGCTGGACCGGTCCCGTGGCGAGGCACCCGGACGGCGCCCCGAGTCGCCCCACGATGTCACAGGCGGTCCCGCGTGACCTTTCCCGCTCCCTCCGGTTGGAAGGGTCGGTTTCGTGCAACGAGGAGACCTTCCATGCACAAGACGGTGATCGCGACCCTGTCCGCCCTGGCGCTGACGACCGGCGTCGCCGCGGCCCAGACCGGCACCGGCGGTTCGGCACAAACCCCGGGCGCCCAGGCCCCGAACTCGGTCATTATGGACCAGGGACAGAGCGCCCGACCGGCCGGCCCCACAAGCGGAGCCCCGGCCAGCGCCAGCGTCGAGCATCTGATGAGCCGCACGGTGATCGGCGCCGACGGCGAGAAGGTCGGCAAGGTGTCCGACGTGATCCTCGGTCCGGACGGCAACGCACAGCTCCTGGTGATTCAGAGCGGCGGTTTCCTCGGCATTGGCGGCAAGGAGATCGCCGCGGACATCGCGCTGGCCGACGTGCTTCCGGGCAACGGCCCAATTACGCTGCGCGACGTCACTCAGGCGAGCGTGCGCGACATGCCGGAGTTCCAGTACAGCGACAGCATGACCTCGCTGAACCGCGGCCCGAAGCACAGCGGCGAGTCGAACAAACAGTAACCATCAGGTGACAGCGCCCCTCTCCCACCGTGGGAGAGGGGCTTTGCCCGTTACGCCTCCACCCCGCGCTCGCGCAGGTAGGCGCCCAGCTTGGTGTCCACGCCCAGAATGTGGCCGGATAGCCATTTGGCGAGGAAGCCGAGCACGAAGGCGCCCTTCTCCCCACCCGCATCCAGCGCGCTGTTCACGTCGTGCAACTGGCGGACGAAGCTATCGTGCAGCGCCTTGTGGGCGGCGTAATCGGGATAGCCGTGCTCGCGCATCAGCGTCTCTTCCCGGTCGAAATGGGTGTCGGTGTAGTCGAGCAACTCCCCCAGCACGTCCTGGATCTCGCTGTCGGCGCGGAACGCGTTCACCGCGGTGACGAACTCGTTGAACAGCTCGAACAGGCGCTTGTGGTCAGCGTCGATCATGGCGTTCCCGACGCCGAAGCCGTCCTGCCACGCCATCGTCTCCCAACGCGGGTCGGCAAGGTTCGGCTTCATTGTCTTCGGCTGCGTTGTGTTTAATTGCATGACGTTTCCCCCTTCAGGAAACATCCTTATAAGCCGCCGCCCACCCGCAGCCGGGGCGGCAGATAGTCACACTGATAGTATGGCTATAGGATTGCCGGTCAGTTCATCTGAGCCAGCGGCAGGTTGACCAGCAGATTCTGCGGCTTCAGGCGCAGCTTGCGGTCGGCGGTCATCGCCAGGGCCAGATAGACGGGCCGCCCGGCGATGTCGGTGCGCATCGCCGCGGAATCGGCGAACTCGAGCCGGAACAGCGACAGGATGCGGGCCAGCCGTTCCTCCCCCACCTCGGCCCCGTTGTAGAGGTCGTTGAGGATCGCCGTGGCCTCCCCGTCCAGCCCGACATGCCAGACCCAGCGCTCGTCGCTGATCCGCTGCACGGGATGGATCGACACCGCCACCCCCAGGAAATGCTTCACCCAGCCCTCCAGGACGCGGCACAGCGCGTCCAGCCCGGCCGCGGCGAAGGTCACGTCCAGCACGGTGTCGTGCCGCGAATCGCGCTCCCAATAGCGGGGGTGGTTGGTCTCGTCGAGGATGTCGAGATCGACGGAGCGCGGGGCGGTCCCGGCCTCCACCACCAGCCGGCCCAGGCTGCCGAAGCCGCCGGTCGCGGCCAGCATCTCCACCGTCTCGCTGTCAGCCAGCCGGACGCGCCCGTCGTCCACCGACACGGTCTGGGGCCGGAAGAACAGCTCGCCCGCCCGCGCCCGCAGACCCGACGGCGTGCCGTCGAGGACGTTGCGCAGGATCACATGGGCCATCTGGTCGATGAACAGCCCCGGCACACCCCGCGCGCCCTCGCGGAACAGGCGGAGGTAGCAACCCTCGACCGTACCGGCAGCGAGCAGCCGGTCGCGGAAGCCCAGCCAGACCGTCCAGTTCTCCCGCGCGTCCGCATCGGCCAGCGCCTCCACCCTGTCTCTTATACACATCTCCGAGCCCACGAGACTATAAC
>NZ_JAUQTX010000266.1:0-8754 GCF_059803775.1 Azospirillum sp. UFLA03-27
GCGTATAATCGTCGGCAGCGTCAGATGTGTATAAGAGACAGCTCAACACCTCCACCCCCAGCGCCTTGACCAGCCCGGCCATGCGCCGTGGCGGTTCGGCCAGGGTCTGGCGAAGCTCCAGGAAAGTCCGCGCCAACGCCGCCGCAAGCTCGACCAGATCGTCCGGGCGGCAGTGGCCCAGCAGCGCGGTCCCCTCCAACGTTCCGCCCAGCCCGACGCGGAACAGCGGCCCGTCCACCGTCCCTGCCACCGCCCCTGCCACCGCGTCGAAGCGCACGTCGGTGCCGCTGTCGAACAGGGTGGCCTGCCCGCCGCCGTCGACCAGCCAGCCGAATTTCGGGGGCAACCGCTGGAGGTCACGGTCGGCCGCCAGCCGGGCATCGAGCGCCAGGGCGTAGGGGCGCACGTCCAGCACCGCCGTCCCGTCCAGCCCGGCGGTCGGGGAGGTCAGCACGTTGCGCACCGCCTCGCTCTCCGCGTCCTCCGAGACGTAGCCGAGCGCGCGAAGCTCCGCGATCAGCGCCGCCATGTCCGCCGTGGCGACGCCGCGCAGTTGCAGGTTGCCGCGGTGGCTGAGGTCGACCAGACCGTTGCCGTAACGCCGCCCCAGCTCCGCGATCCGCTTCGCCGAGGCGGCGGGAAGCACACCCGCCGGAACGCGCACGCGGACCAGAAGACCGTCGCCGACCTCCATGGGGGCGAGCACGCCGGGGCACGTGCCGCGCCGGCGGGGTGGATTGCGGAGTTGGGTGATCGCGCTCATGCGGACATCTCCTTGCGGCGGCGCAGATCGTCGCCCGTCGAATTGCGGCGTGGGTGCCAGAGACCGCGCTCCAGGGCCTCGGTCAACCGGTCCAGGATATGCCGGGCGGCGGCCGGATTGGACTGTGCCAGGAAGTCCCACACCTGCTGGTCGTCCACATAGGCGTCGTACAACTGTTCGAAATGATGGGGCCGCACCGCCGTGGTGGTTGCGGCGAAGGCGAACAGCGTGTCCACGCTCGCCGCCAGCTCCCCGGCGCCGCGGTAACCGTGGCGCATCATTCCGTCGATCCAGCGCGGGTTGGCCGCCCGGCCGCGCAGGACGCGGGCGATCTCCTCGCCCAGCGTGCGGACGGTCAGGCTCTCCGGCTCCGAGCTGTCGAGATGGTACAGCGCCGGGTCGTTGTCGACCAAGGCGGCAGCGGCGGAGAATCCGCCCTCATACTGCATGAAGCCGTCGGTGGAGAGCAGGTCATGCTCCCGCTGGTCCTGGTGGTGGACGAGCGCGTCGGCCCCGCCGATGCGGCGGCGGAACAGGCTGGGCAGCGGCACGCCCTCCAGCCCCTTGCCGTAGGCGTGGCAGCTTCCCTCCAGATAGGCGGCGCCGAAGTCGGCCCGCGCGGCCCAGTCGCCGCGTGCGATCAGGCCGGGCAGCGCCGTGCCGTAGGCGCCGGGGGCCGCGCCGAAGACCCGCGCGCTGGCCCAGCGCTCCGCCTCCGCCGCCGGGGTGCCGCCGGTTTCCAATTCAGCGCGGTCGGTGCGGAGCGCGGCGGCGACGGGGTTCACGTCGTCGGGCTCGTCCTCCGCCATCACGGCGCGGACGGCCTGATCGAACAGGGCGATCTGCTGCGGGAAGACGTCGCGGAACAGGCCGGAGATGCGCAGAGTCACGTCCACGCGCGGACGGCCGAGGACGGAGGCCGGCATCACCTCGAAGCCGGTGACCCGGCCGGAGCCGTTCTCCCACAGAGGGCGCACGCCGAGCAGGGCCATGGCCTGGGCCAACTCGTCGCCGCCGGTGCGCATGGCCGGCGTGCCCCAGCAATCCACCACCAGCCGCCTCGGCCAGTCGCCGTGGTCCTGCAGGTAGCGGGTGATCAGCGCGTCCGCCGCCTGCCAGCCCAGCGTCCAGGCGGTCGGCGTCGGCACGCCGCGCGGGTCGAGCGCGTAGAGGTTCCGTCCGGTGGGCAGCGTGTCGGCCCGCCCCCTTGCCGGGGAACCGCCGGGGCCGGGTCTCACGAAGCGCCCGTCCAGCCCGTCCAGCAAGGCGGCCATCTCGGCTTCGCCGCAGGCGTCCAGCGCCGGGGAGACCTCCTCCGCTTTGCCGAAGCGGGCGACGGCGGCGAGCAGGCGGGCGCGGCGCTCCGGCTCCGGCGTGGTGCCGAAGACATGCAGCCCGTCGCGGATCTGCATCTCCTTGATGTCGCAGAGATGGGCGTCGAGGCGGCTGAGGATGGCGTCGGGGTCGTCGTCGGGCCGGAGGTTGCAGTCGGCGGCGACGCCGGAACTCCAGGCGAGGTCCAGGATGGTCTGCCGCAGCGTGCCCAGACGCCGCGGGTCCAGCCCAGTCGCCATCGAGTATTCGTCGATGGCCGTTTCAAGCGCGGCAAGGTCGCCGTGCAGCCCGGCCTCGACCGGCGGCGGGGTCAGATGGCCGATCAGGACGGCGCCCAGCCGGCGGCGCGCCTGCGCACCCTCGCCGGGGTTGTTGACGATGAAGGGGTAGAGGCAGGGCAGGGGACCGGCGACGATCTCCGGCCAGCAGTCGGCGGACAGGGCGACGGCTTTGCCCGGCAGCCATTCCAGCGTCCCATGCGCCCCCACCTGCACCAGCGCGTGGACGCCCAGAACATGGCGGAGCCAGAGGTGGAAGGCATGATAGCCGTGGCTGGGTGGCGTCTCCGGGTCGTGGTGCTGGGTGGTGGTCAGCGGGCCGTGACCGCGGCTCGGCTGCACGGCGACGGCGACGTTGCCGCAGGTCAGCACCGTGAAGCGGAAGGCGGTGCCGTCGGAATGCGGGTCGGCCCCCTCGTCGCCCCAGGTGGCGGCGATGCGGCCACGGACCTCGGCGGGGGCGAGGCGGCGGTAGTCCTCCAAACTCAGCGCGGCGGTGGTCCCGCCGGTCAGCGTCTCCATCAGGGCGGCGGACCCGGCGGGAAGCCCGTCCAGCGCGTAGCCCTCGGCGCGCAGCCGCTCCAGGATGCCGACGACGCTCGCCGGGGTGTCGAGGCCGACCGCGTGGCCGATGCCGCCGCCCGGCCCCGGATAGTCGGACAGCACCAGCGCCAGCTTGCGCCCGGCCCGCGGGGTGGCGCCCAGCCGAACCCAGGCGGCGGCCAGATTGGCGGCGAAGGCCACCCGGTCGGGCACCGGGCGAATCAGCGTCGGAGCGAACTCCAGGTCGGGGTCCAGCGCCCCTTCGGCCTTGAAGGCGATGGCACGGGTCAGGATGCGCCCGTCCATCTCCGGCAGCACGACGTTCATGGCGAGGTCGGACGGCCCCATGCCGCGGGCGGAGCCGCGCCAGCCCTCCTCCGGCGTGGTGGACAGCACCGCTTGCAACACCGGTGTGCCGTTGGCCTCCAGCGGCGACCCGTCCTCGCGCGCCGCCGAGAAGCCGGTCAGGTTCATCACGACGGCGGCGTCGCGGGCGGTCAGGGTGGCGCGCATCCAGGCGGCGCAGTCCGGCTCCTTCAGGCTCGCCACGAACAGCGGCAGCGGGGCGAGGCCGCGCGCGGCCAGCGCGTCGCACAGCGCGTGCACCGGTTCCAGATCGCCGGCCAGCAGGTGGGAGCGGTAGAAGACGACCGGCGCGCATGGCCCGGTGACGTGGCCGGACCAGCCCTCATAGACGCCGAAGCGGGGGACCGGCGCCGGCTCGCGCCAGGGGCGGTCCTGCCCGCTCAGAGTGGCGGCGTAGGCCAGCAGGTTGGCCATGTTGTCCGGCCCGCCCTCGGTAAAACCGCGCCACAGCCGTTGCGCGGCCTCGGCCGGAACGGTGCCGTAGCCCTCCAGGGCGGGGTTCGGCTGGGCGCAGCCGGGCAGCACGGCCAGCGCCACCCCGGACTCCCGGCAGGCGGCGGCGACATGGTCCAGCCCATAGCGCCAGTAGCCCGCCCCGCCGAGCAGGCGCAGAATCACCAGCTTCGCCTTGCGGATCACAGAGTCGACGTAGAGGTCCACCGACAGCGGGTGCCCCAGCCGCGCGAGATTCGCCAGCCGGAGGGTCGGCATTGTGTCGCGGTGGCGCTTCCAGCAGGCGGCGAGCGCCGTCAGGTCGCTGTCGGAGAAGGACAGGACGACGAGGTCCGCCGGGCTCTGCCCCAGATCCACGGCCTGGGGGCCGGCGTCGAGGTCTTCCTGGCGGGCGGCGAGTAGGTGCATGACCGAGAGCTTTTCGAAATGTCCCTCTCCCCTCTGGGGAGAGGGTTAGGGTAAGGGGGTTGCACGTGGCGGAACGTCCGGCGTAAGCGCACCCCCCTCACCGGCCCTGCGGGCCACCCTCTCCCCAGAGGGGAGAGGGTTGTGAAGGCCAAAAATCACTCCAGCGCCGCGGTCACGGCGTCGCGGTCCAGGCCCGTCTCGCCGATCACCACCAGACGGCTGCGGCGCGGCTCGTCGGGCTTCCAGAAGCGGTCGAAATGGGTCTGGATGCGCGTCCCCACGCCCTGCACCAGAAGGCGCATCGGCTTGCCCGGCACGTCGATGAAGCCCTTCAGGCGCAGCACGCCATGGGCGGCGGCGACCCGCTCCAGCGTCTTCGCCAGCGCCGCCGGGTCGGGCTGCGGGCCGAGTTCCACGACGAAGCTGGTGAAATCGTCGTGATCGTGACCCTCCTCCTCGTCATGGTGGCTGGGGCGGTTGGCGAGGTCGTCCTCGGCCCCGGCCCCGACGCCGAGAAGCACCACCGGATCGACCTTGCCGTTGCTGGCGCGCAGGATCTTGGGCTCGCGCCCAATACCGCCCGCCGCCATGCCGCCCTCTGCCATGGCGGCGCGGATCAGGTCCTCGACCTTCGCCAGATCGGCGGCCTCGACCAGATCGGTCTTGTTCACCACGATCAGGTCGGCGCAGAGGAGCTGGTCCTCGAACACCTCCTCCACCGGCGTCTCGTGGTCGAGCTGTCCGGCCTCGGCGGCCTGGGCGGCCAGCGCCGCCGGATCGGGGGCGAAGCGGCCCTCCGCGGCGGCGGCGGCGTCGACCACCGCGACCACCCCGTCCACCGTCACCCGCGTCTTGATCGCCGGCCAGTGGAAGGCCTGGACGAGCGGCTTCGGCAGGGCCAAGCCGCTCGTCTCGATGATGATGTGCTCCGGCGGCTGGGGGCGCGACAGCAGCTTCTCGATGGCCGGGACGAAGTCGTCGGCGACGGTGCAGCACAGGCAGCCGTTCGCCAGCTCGATCACGTCGTCCTCGGTGCAGGTCGGGTCGCCGCAGGCGCGCAGGATCTCGCCGTCGATGCCGACATCGCCGAACTCGTTGATGATCAGCGCCAGACGGCGCCCGCCGGCCTGCTCCAGAAGGCTGCGGATCAGCGTCGTCTTGCCGGCACCGAGAAAGCCGGTGATGACGGTGGCCGGGGTCTTCCCGGCGGACGGACGGAGGGCGGCGCGATGCGTCATGATCTGGTTTCCCTGTCTCCGCCACACCCGGCGGATTGGATGAGTTTCGGTCTGGCGGCAGGTTTCCTGGCTCGCGGGTCGTCGCCGCGCCTCCCGCCTTCCCGGCCTGTCGGCCCGTGGCATTTCCGGAGGCGGACTCGCCGCATACAGTTGCGGGGGCAGCCGCGGCCTTGGACCCCATCCGGATCCGCACCGCATTCCCTATTATCCCCGCGCCTTCACGGCGGACGGGGCACCGTCGGGGGCGCAGAATTGCAGGCGGACCCCCGATTTGCAAGCGGCCATTTGGCGCCCGCAAAGCGTGCCATCGAACCCGGAACGGTCCGCCCATCCCGCCGTTGGTGTGTCGGAAGATCGGTACAGTCTGTCTGGAAAGCTGACACTCCGGACCGCGTGCGATGCGGTCGCCGCCTTTGATGAATTCAACAGTTTCAATGAACTAACGAATTTCCCCACAATTGGCATGCCCTGTGCTTATATCAGCTCAACCAAAAACGCGGACCGGCAGACGACGCGGACGAACAGGGAGGGAAAAGCGGCACCCATGGCCGACGACATCATTCTGGAAGCGCGCGGACTCTCGAAGGAGTTCAAGGGCTTCATCGCGGTGAAGGAGGTGAACCTCCAGGTTCGCCGCGGCACGATCCACGCGCTGATCGGCCCGAACGGCGCCGGCAAGAGCACGGTCTTCAACCTGCTGACCAAGTTCCTGACGCCGACGCGCGGCCAGATCCTCTACAAGGGGCGCGACATCACCGCCATGAAGCCCGCCGACGTGGCGCTGCTCGGCATGGTGCGCTCCTTCCAGATCTCCGCGGTCTTCCCGCACCTCAGCGTCCTGGAGAATGTCCGCGTCGCGTTGCAGCGCCCGCGCGGCACCAGCTTCCATTTCTGGAAGCCGGAGGCCAGCCTGCACGACCTGCACGACCGCGCCGAGGAACTGATCGAGGCGGTGAACCTGACCCCCTGGGCCGGCCACACCGCCGCCGAGCTGCCCTACGGCCGCAAGCGCGCGCTGGAGATCGCCACGACGCTGGCGCTCGACCCGGAGGTGATGCTGCTCGACGAGCCGCTGGCCGGCATGGGCCACGAGGACATCGAGGGCACCGCCGCCCTCATCAAGCGCGTCTCCGCCGACCGCACCATTCTGATGGTGGAGCACAACCTGTCGGTCGTTGCCCACCTGTCGGACACCATCACCGTGCTCCGCCGCGGCGAGATCCTGGCCGAGGGCGCATACGACGTCGTATCGCGCAACCCGCAGGTCATGGAAGCCTATATGGGGACGGGTGAGGTGGGCCATGCCTGACGGTGCGACCGTGAAGACCGCGATGCTGGAGATCCGCGACCTCCAGGCCTTCTACGGCGAAAGCCACGTGCTGCACGGCGTCAACATCGACGTGCGCCAGGGCGAGGTGGTGACCCTGCTGGGCCGCAACGGCGCCGGCAAGACGACCACCATGCGCTCGATCATGGGCATCGTCGGCAAGCGCAACGGCTCGATCCGCTTCCAGGGCAAGGAGCTGATCGGCATGGCGCAGCACAAGATCCCCCGCCTCGGCATCGGCTATGTCCCGGAGGAGCGCGGCATCTTCGCCTCGCTCAGCGTGGACGAGAACCTGATGCTGCCGCCGGTGGTGAAGTCGGGTGGCATGACCGTGCCGCAGATCTACGAGCTGTTCCCCAACCTCCAGGGCCGCGGCACCACCCAGGGCACGCGCTTGTCCGGCGGTGAGCAGCAGATGCTGGCCATCGCGCGCATCCTGCGCACCGGCGCCGACCTGATCCTTCTCGATGAGCCGACCGAGGGCCTCGCCCCCGTCATCATCGAGCAGATCGGCGTGGCGGTGCGCAAGCTGAAGCAGCGCGGCTTCACCATCGTCTTGGTGGAGCAGAATTTCCGCTTCGCCGCGACCATCGCCGACCGCCATTACGTGATGGAGGAAGGCCATGTCGTGGACATGATCCCCAACGACCAGCTCGCCCAGAACATGGACAAGCTGCACACCTATCTGGGTGTCTGACCCGTTAACCCCCCCCCCCTCTGCTGAACACACTCAAAACAAAGCCAATCGAAGGGAGTTCGAAATGCTCAAGACGTTGCTTTGCGGGACCGCATTGCTGGCGCTGACCGCCGGGGCCGCGCACGCCCAGGTCTCCAACAACGTGATCAAGATCGGCGTGATGAACGACCGGTCCGGCATCTACGCCGACCTCGCCGGCGAAGGCTCGGCCATCGCCGCTCGTCTGGCGGCTGAGGAGTTCGGCGGCAAGATCGCCGGCGCGCCGATCGAGATCGTCGTCGCCGATCACCAGAACAAGGCCGACATCGCCGCCAACACGGCGCGCGAGTGGATTGACGCCGGCAACGTGGACGTCATCGCCGACGTGCCGAACTCCGCCGCGGCGCTGGCCGTCCAGGGCATCACCAAGGACAAGAAGCGCATCTTCCTGATGTCCGGCCCGGGCTCGACCGACCTCAGCGGCAAGTCCTGCAGCCCCTACGGCTTCCAGTGGACCTACGACAACTACGCCATGGCCGCCGGCACCGCCCGCGCGCTGGTCGAACAGGGCAAGAAGAACTGGTACTTCATCACCGCGGACTACGCCTTCGGCCACTCGCTGGAGGATGAGACCTCGAAGATGGTCAAGCAGCTCGACGGCAAGGTCGCGGGCAACGTCCGCCATCCGCTGGGCAACGCCGACTTCTCGTCCTACCTGCTTCAGGCCCAGGCCTCGAAGGCCGACGTGATCGGCCTCGCCAACGCGGGCGGCGACGCCACCAACGCCGTCAAGCAGGCGTCGGAGTTCGGCATCACCCAGTCGGGCCAGAGCCTCGCCGGGCTGCTGCTGTTCATCAGCGACATCCACGCGCTGGGCCTCCAGGCCTCCCAGGGCCTGCTGCTGACCACCGGCTTCTACTGGGACACGGACGAGCAGACTCGCGAGTGGACGAAGAAGTTCGAGGCCAAGGCTGGCCGCAAGCCGACCATGGTCCAGGCCGGCGTCTACTCCGCCGTCCGCCACTATCTGAAGGCGGTCGAGGCCGTCGGCTCGGACGATGCGGACAAGGTCGCCGCCAAGATGCGCGAGACCACGGTCAGCGACATGTTCACCAAGAACGGCAAGATCGCCGCGAACGGCCGCATGTTCCACGACATGTATCTGGCCCAGGTGAAGACCCCGGGCGAGTCCAAGGCTCCCTGGGACTACTACAAGATCGTGAAGACCATCCCGGCCGAGCAGGCGTTCCTCGACCCGGCCAAGAGCGGTTGTTCGCTGGTGAAGTAAGGTTCTGAAACGGGCACCCCTTCCGGCCTCCCCCCGCTTTGCAGCTGTCTCTTATACACATCTGACGCTGCCGACGATT
>NZ_JAUQTX010000267.1:0-8708 GCF_059803775.1 Azospirillum sp. UFLA03-27
GTTATAGTCTCGTGGGCTCGGAGATGTGTATAAGAGACAGGGCCAGCGCCGGGCGTCATGCGGTAGATCACGCCGAGTTCGCGCACCGCCTCGGCCAGTCCGGGGCGGGCCAGGGTCCGTTCCATCTCCGGCGTGCCGCAGAGAAGAACTTGGAGGAAACGCCCGCTCGGCGTCTCGGAGCGGGTGAGGTCGATCAGGTCGGCCAGCGTCGGGGCGGCCAGGACTCCCGCGTTCTCCACCGCCAGCAGGCCGGTGCCGGCGAGGTCGAGCCGCTCCTCCAGCTCCTCGATCAGCGTGTCGAAATCGCGGTCGTCGCTGTCGGAGGGCAGGGCGGCGTCGCCGGCGGCGGACACCAGATCCTCCACCTGCGCCCCGGCGCTGGCGGCGACCGGAAGAACCAGCGCCCCGTCGGAGCCGACCTGCTCGACGAGTTGGTGGAAGACCGCGGCCCGTCCGGACCCGGCCTCGCCGACCAGCACCAGCAGCCGCTTGCGCCCCAGCAGGGCCAGGAGAAGGCCGTCGAAGACCTCCGTCTGGTCGGGGCGCAGGCCGGCGGCCTGGGGTTGGGGCTTCGCCTTCGCCGCAGAGCGATTCGAGGATGGCGTGGCTTTCGGAGCGGAACGGTCCATGGGGGCGCGCGCAATCCAATTGATGGGACGTTACACTCCTGACTCTAGTGGTCCGCCGTCGTCCTGCGACGGTGCAAAGGGACGGGACCGCCACCTCTTATGGAGGAGGCACGCGTCGGGATGGCTGATTTGGGCGGAGCGCTGCGCTATAGGGGGGACTGCTTTTTCCACCCCCTTCACTGTCCACCCGCGCTGGGAGTCCGTCATGGGCATGGGTCCGATGCGAATCGGCGTTGATCTGGGCGGCACCAAGATCGCCGCCACCCTCCTGGCACCCGACGGGACGGAGCGGGCGCGGCACCGTGCCGACACGCCGCGCGGCTATGCGGAGACGCTGCAGGCGCTGGCCGGCACCGTGGCGGCGCTGGAGGAGGGAGCGGGCTGCCGGGACGCCACGGTCGGCCTGTGCCTGCCGGGAATCGTCGACGCCGCCGCGGGCACCGTGCGCGCGGTCAACCTGCCCTGGCTGGATGATCGGCCCTTCGCCGCCGATCTGGCGCGGGCGCTGGACCGTCCGGTGCGCATCGCCAACGACGCCAACGCCTTCGTCCTGTCGGAGGCGATGGACGGCGCCGCGGCCGGGGCGCCGCTGGTCTTCGGGATCATTCTGGGCACCGGGGTCGGCGGCGGGATCGTTGCGGACCGGCGCATCCTGCCCGGCGCCAACGCGCTCGCCGGTGAGTGGGGGCACAACCCGCTGCCCTGGCGGGTGGCGGAGGACGGCCCGCCCGTGCCCTGCGGCTGCGGGCGGGAGGGCTGCATCGAGACGCTGCTGTGCGGCGCCGGTCTGGCGCGCCTGCATCTCTGGCGGACGGGGGAGACGCTAACTCCGCCGGAGGTCGCCGCCCGCGCCGCGGCCGGCGACGCGCCGGCGCGGGCGACGCTGGACCGCCATGCCGACGCGCTGGCCCGCGCGCTGGCCGCCGTCATCAATCTGCTGGACCCCGACGTGATGGTGGTCGGCGGCGGCCTGTCGGAGCTGCCGGGGCTGTTCGAGGCCGTGCCGGCCCGGTGGGGACGCTGGGCGCTGAGTCCGGCCCCCCGCACCCGCTTCCTCCGGGCGCGCCATGGCGCCGAAAGCGGTATGCGCGGCGCGGCGTGGCTTTGGCCCAAGGAGTGATCCCTTCGGCCGATGTTTCGAAATTGGCGCGGCTTTTGCTCTATACCCTCCGACACGGAAGGGAGAGGGCCCATGTTCGGCTTCATCGCGGGATTTCAGAAGGGGCGGCGCGGGTCTTCGCTGCAAACTGCAAATCAAAATGCCTATCGCAATATGCACAAGGCGCCTTCGTCGCATCCTGCAAACGGCGTAATGGTCAAACGTCAGTTGGAGGAGGCCTGCGTCCTTCTTCAGGACGCCGCCGACGACCTGGAATCGGTCCTGTCGGGAATGCCGATGCCCGCTGGCCGGGCCGACCTGAACGAGGCGATCGGAACGATCATGGAAACGTTGAGGCTGGTCGCCTCCGCCCATGCGCGGCTGGAACACCCGCAGATCCATGGCGGTGCGCTGGCCGACTGAGGGTTCCGGCCAGCGGCCGAACTGATGGGTCAGAAACGCGAAAGGGCGGCTCCGCCAGGGAGCCGCCCTTTCGCTTGTCCGGATGTCCGGACCCCGATCACTCGGAAACGGTCTGCCAGAAGAAGAACACGACGGCCAGAACCATCAGGGCGATGTCCATGGGTAAATCTCCTCGATGCTGCGTATGAGGGTCAAAATTCTGCGGCCTCTATACGACAGATTTGCGCGTGCGTGCAGGGGGTGTTTCACGGAACGGCCATTTTGCCGCTGATCCAGGTCGCCCGCACCCGCAGCCGCTCGTCGAGATGCACGAGGTCGGCGACCAAGCCGGGCCGGATGCGGCCGCGCCGTCCCGCCATCCCCATGAAATCGGCCGGGTAGGCGGAGGCCATGCGCAGCGCCTCGTCCAGCGGGATGCCGATCCGTTCCACGGCGTTGCGCACCGCCATCGCCATGTCCAGGGCGGAACCGGCCAGCGTGCCGTCGGCGGTGACGCAACGCCCGTCCTCCACCCGGATGTCCTCGCCGTAGAGCTGGAAATTGCCGGCCGGGTGATCTTCGGGAGCGCCGACCGGCGGCATCGCGTCGGTCACCAGGAACAGCCGGCCGGGGGCCTTCGCCTTCCAGGCCAGACGGACGGAGGCGTCATGGACATGGTGTCCATCGACGATGATCCCGCACCAGACCGCATCGTCCTCCAGCGCGGCCCCGACCATGCCGGGCTCGCGGGAGCCGAGCGGGCTCATGGCGTTGAACAGGTGGGTCACCCCGGTGATGCCCGCGGCGAAGCCGGCCTTGGCCTGAGCCCAGGTGGCGGTGCTGTGACCGGCGGCGATGCGCAGGCCGGCGGCGGCGAGCCGGCGGATCGGCTCCGGCGGAACCGCCTCCGGCGCCAGCGTGACCAGGGCCGGCAGGCCGGAGAGGCCGCCGAGCAGGGCGAGGTCGTCCGCGTCGGGGGGCGCGATGAAGCGCGCGTCGTGGACGCCGCGGCGTTCCGGCGCGATGTGCGGGCCTTCCAGATGGATGCCGAGCACGCCGGGCATCCCCTGTGCCAGCGCGGCGCGCACCGCGGCGACGGCGGCGCCACGCTTTTCGGCCGAGTCGGTGATGAGGGTGGGCAGCAGGCCGGTGGTGCCGAAGCGGCGATGCGCCTCGGCGATGCGGCGCAGCGTCGGCAGGTCGGGCGTGTCGTTGAACAGCGCGCCGCCACCGCCATTTACTTGGAGGTCGATGAATCCGGGGGCGAGGATGCCGCCGCCCAGATCGATCACCTCGGTCTCCGGCGGAATCGCCTCGGGCGCGACTATGGCGGCGATGGCCGGGCCGTCGATCAGCAGGGCGGCGCCCGCCAGCACCGAGTCGCCGGTATGGAGCGTGGCGTTGACCAGCGCCTTGAGCGGCCGGTCGTCGGCGGGGCTGTGTGCGTGATTCAAGTCGGCACCCGGTGGTTGCGGCGGGGATCGGCGGTGGGCCGACAGGAAAACCCGGCGGGGCCGACGGCGCAAGAGCGCGTCGTGGGGGCAAAACCCTTTCATTTGTGCGGATTATGCCGCTGGATTTGTTGGGGTATGGTGTTTGTTAGGGATTGCCAGAAGGGACAGGTTTCTGGCAGAAAAAAGGCCGCTGACGAACAGCGGCCTGAGTTTAGGGAGGAAACGCCCAAGAAGGGCGAAGCAGCAATCTCTTGCTGCGCTGCAAAATTAACAAAGATCTCAGGCGGGTGAAAACCCCGAAGCAATGGCCCCTTGCGGGGCCGTTGCTTTTTCCGGGGTCGCTGTGACCGAAGAGTCACAATCGTATCGGGTGCGATAACGTCGTTGGTTAACGCATCCGAACCTGATGGCGCGCTTGCCCGTTGTTCCGATCATGCGCCGGCGCGACAGCGCCCACCGACGATGCCCCGGACACGAAGGAGAGCGCCCGTGACCGACCAGCACCCCCCTGCTTCCACCGAAGGCAAGCCGTCGGCGCTCGTCCGGTTCGACGCCTTCGCGGCGATGCTGGGCGACCGGCGGCCCGCAGTCTTCCTCGACTATGATGGCACCCTGACGCCCATCGTGGAGCGGCCCGATCTGGCGATCCTCGACGAGTCCGTGCGCGCGGTGATCCGGCGGCTGGCCGGGCTGTGCCCGGTGGCGGTGGTCAGCGGGCGTGATCTGGAGGATGTGGCCCGCCATGTCGGGATCGACGATCTGATCTACGCCGGCAGCCACGGCTTCGACATCCGCGGCCCGGGCCTGCGCACCCAGATCGGCGAGGAGTATCTGGGCGCCCTCGACGCGGCCGAAGCAGACCTGCTGCGGCGCCTGCACGGGGTCGAGGGCGCGCTGGTCGAGCGCAAGCGCTTCGCCATTGCCATCCACACCCGGCGGGTGGTCCCGGACCGCAAAGCGTCGGTCGGCGACGCGGTGCGGGACGTTGCTGCGGCCTTTACGGAGCTGCGCGTCACCGGCGGCAAGGAGATCCACGAGTTGCGGCCCAACGTCCCCTGGGACAAGGGCAAGGCGGTCCTGTCGCTGCTCGACACCCTGGGTCTGGCGGGACCGGAGACGCTGCCGCTCTATCTCGGCGACGACGAGACGGACGAGGACGCCTTCCGCGCCCTGGCGGCGCGTGGAGAGGGGCGGGGAGTGGGCATCCGCGTCATGGACCCGCCAGCCCCCAGCGCCGCCGGATGGAGCCTGAAGGACCCGGCGGAGGCCGGCGCCTTTCTCGACCGTCTGGTCGTCTGGCTGGCGGAGGGCTGAACCAGCCCGCCGGTCCCCACAGGCGGGTCCCCATCGCTTTTCCGACGAAAAAGGGGTACGCTGGTCGCCGATCAATCGAGGGGTTCCACCATGGACATCGGCGCGCTCGGCGCACCGCGGATGCCGTCCCTGCCCGACGCCCAGGCCTCGGCCCTAGCGGGGCTTCAGGGCGCCCAGTCCCGCGCCGACGAGGCGGGCGCGCAACTCGCCGCCGGCAACCTCGACCCAGCGGTGGTGGTCAGCCTCTCCTCGGCCCAGACCGACTTTGCCGCCAACGTCAAGGTCATGCAGGTCGCGCAGGAGAACACCAAGCGCGTCCTCGACATGCTGGTGTGAGTCTTCACACCGCCAGCCCTCACACCGCCAGATAGGCCCGGCGCACCGTTTCATCCTCCAGCAGCGTCCGCATCAGGCCTTCGAAGCGGATCTGCCCCTTCTCAATGACGCTCGCGCGGTCGGCGACCGCGGCGGCGAAGGCGAGATTCTGTTCGGACACGAGGATCGACAGCCCCTCGGCCTTCAGGGCGCGCAGGGCGTCGGCCATCTGCTGCACGATGCGCGGGGCCAGCCCCTCCGACGGTTCGTCGAGCAGCAGGAGCGACGGGTTGCCCATCAGCGTGCGGGCGAGCGTCAGCATCTGCTGCTCGCCGCCGCTCATCCGCCCGCCGCGGCGGCCCCGCATCTCGGCGAGGTTGGGGAAGAGGGCGTAGAGCCGCTCCGGCGTCCAGTGGGGCGCTCCGTCGCGGGGGGGCTGGCGGCCGACCTCCAGATTCTCCTCCACCGTCAGGTCGGTGAAGACGCGGCGGTCCTCCGGCACATAGCCGAGACCGAGCCGCGCGATGCGGTGCGGCGGCAGGCCGGAGACCTCGCGCCCGTCGAAGGCCACCGCGCCGGAGCGCCGGTCGAGCAGGCCCATGATCGCCTTCATCGTCGTCGTCTTGCCGGCGCCGTTGCGGCCCATCAGCGCGACCACCTCGCCCCGACCCACCGCCAGATCGACTCCGGTCAGGATGTGGGCGCGCCCGTACCAGGCCTGGAGCCCACGAACGCTCAGAAGGGGCTGGCCGGTCATGCCGCACCTCCCAGATAGACGGCCTGCACCCGCGGGTCGGCGCGCACGGCGTCGGGCGTGCCCTCGGCGATCAGCTGGCCGCGGTCGAGCACGATGATGCGGGTGGCGTGGCCGAACACGACGTCCATGTCATGCTCCGTGAACAGAACGGCGAGGCCGCGCTCGCGGACGAGGGAGGAGGTCAGCGCCATCAGCTCCTGCCGCTCGCCGGGGGCCATGCCGGCGGTGGGTTCGTCCATCAGCAGGACCTTCGGGGCGCCGGCCAGCGCCATGGCGAGTTCGACGCGCTTCAGGTCGCCATAGGCCAGCACGCCGCAGGGCCGCTCCGCCTGTGCGCCCATGCCGACGCGCTCCAGCAGGGCCATCGCCTCGTCGCGGAACCCGGAGGCCGCCGGGACCCACAGCCCGAACAGGCGCCTGTGGACGGAGAGGAGGACCATCTGCACGTTCTCGAGCACCGTCATCGAGGCGAAGGTGGCGGTGATCTGGAAGGTGCGACCGACGCCCATCCGCCAGATGCGGCGCGGCGGCAGACCGACGATGTCCACCCCGTCCAGCTGCACCGTCCCAGCGTCGGGCCGCAGATGGCCGTTCAGCAGGTTGAAGCAGGTCGTTTTGCCGGCGCCGTTCGGCCCGATCAGCGCCAGAACCTCCCCGGCGTCCAGCGCGAAGGACACGCCGCGCACGGCCTGCACGCCGCCGAAGGCCCGTTGGAGATTTTCTACAGAGAGGCGGCGGCTCATAAGTCCCTCCCGCGGGTCCACAGGTCGCGGACGAAGCCGGCGACGCCCTTGGGGAAGGCGAGCACCAGCACCAGGATGACGGCGCCCAGGACCAGCCGCCACCAGTCGGTCCGGCTCATCGCTTCGGTCTCCAGCAGGTGGAACAGGGCCGCACCCACCACCGGGCCGCTCAGCGTCTGGATGCCGCCCATCAACACCATGACCAGCGCGTCCACAGACACAGGAACGGCCATCAGGGTGGGAAAGACGCTGCCCTTGGCGAAGGCGTAGAGCCCGCCGGCCAGCCCGGCGGCGGAGCCGGCGAGGGCGAAGCTCAGCCACTGGTGCCGCCGAACGTCGATGCCCACCGATTCGGCGCGCAGCGCGGAGTCGCGCCCGGCGCGCAGCGTGTAGCCGAAGGGCGCGAAAGCGGCACGGCGCAGCAGCAGCAGCGCGCCCCCAGACAGCGCCAGGGTCAGCCAGTAATAGGCCGCCTTGCCCGCCGCCCAGTCCGGCGGCCAGACGCCGAGGATGCCGTTGTCGCCCCCGGTGAAGCCGTACCACTGGAAGGTCACCGACCAGACGATCTGCGCGAAGGCCAGCGTGAGCATGGCGAAGTAGAGGCCCGACCGCCGCACGCAGAACCATCCCGCGGCCAGCGCTCCCAGCCCGGCGACCAGAGGAGCGGCGGCCAGCGCCAGCGGCATGGGGGCGGCCAGATGCTTGACCAGCAGGGCAGCACCGTACGCTCCAAGCCCGAAATAGGCGGCGTGCCCGAAGGAGACGAGGCCGCCCAGCCCGATCAGCAGATGCAGGCTGGCCGCCAGCAGCGCCAGGATCACCACCTCGGTCAACACGATCAGCGCGTAGTCGCCGGCGACCAGTGGCACCGCGGCCAGCAGGGCGAGCAGCAGGGCGGGCGCCCAGCGCGCCGCGCCGGCCGCGGCGATCAGTGGCGGGCCGGGGCTGGCGGCGGTGGGCGGCGCGTCCTCGGCGCGGCCGAGCAGCCCGTAGGGGCGGATCACCAGCACCACCGCCATGAACAGGAAGACCAGGACCAGCGTGATCTGCGGGAAGACCAGGATGCCGAAGGCCTGCAACTGCCCGATCAGCAGCGAGGCGACGAAGGCGCCGGTCAGGCTGCCCATGCCGCCGACCACGACGACGACGAAGGCCTCGACCACGATGGCCATGTCCATGTGCAGGTTCACCGCCTCGCGCGGGACCTGGAGCGCGCCTCCCAGCCCGGCCAGCGCCGACCCCAGGAACAGCACCCCGGTGAACAGCCGCGCCGGATCGACGCCGAGCGCCGAGGCCATGTCGCGGTCCTGAGTCGCCGCGCGAACCAGCGTGCCCCAGCGCGTGCGGTTGAACAGCAGCCAGAGCAGGCCCAGCACCAGCGGCCCCAGCCCGATCAGCACGAGGTCGTAGAGCGGGAAGGGCTGGTCGAGAATTTCGACGGAGCCGCGCAGCCCCGGCGCCCGCCGGCCGAGTAGATCCTCCGACCCCCAGATCCAGGAGGCGGCGTCCTGCACCACCAGCACCACGCCGAAGGTGGCGAGCAGCTGGAACAGCTCCGGCGAGCGGTAGAGGCGGCGCAGCAGCCCGACCTCCATCAGCGCTCCGAGCAGCCCGACCGCCAGCGATGCCGCAGCCACGGCGCCCCAGAAGCCCAGCGGCGTGGTCCCCCAACGCTCCACCAGCGTCCAGCCGAGATAGGCTCCCAGCATGTAGAAGGAGCCGTGCGCGAAATTCACGATCCGCGTCACGCCGAACACGATGGTCAGCCCGGACGACACCAGGAACAGCGTCGCCGCCGTGGCGAGGCCGCTGAGGAATTGCACGAGGTAGAAGGACATCGGCTCTTTTCGGCAGTCTGCGGGAGCGGGGGCTTGCCCCCTCCCTAGCCCTCCCCCGCTTCGCAGGGGAGGGGACTAAATTTCCCTCTCCTGCGGAGCGGGGGAGGGAAGGGGCCCTGTCTCTTATACACATCTGACGCTGCCGACGATTATACGC
>NZ_JAUQTX010000268.1:0-8715 GCF_059803775.1 Azospirillum sp. UFLA03-27
GCGTATAATCGTCGGCAGCGTCAGATGTGTATAAGAGACAGAGTCGCAACGGTCCGCCGCACCGTCACCATTTACTCCCAGGGGGTGAACCAGTCCTCGCAGGGGACGGACACGGTCAACGCCATCCTGAACGTCCATTTCCTGACCGGGCGGATCGGCGCGCCGGGGATGGGACCCTTCTCGGTCACCGGCCAGCCCAACGCCATGGGCGGGCGTGAGGTCGGCGGCCTCGCCAACCAGCTCGCCGCCCATATGGGGTTCGAGCCGGAATCGGTGGACCGGCTGCGCCGCTTCTGGAACACCCCGCAGGTGGCGGACAAGCCCGGCCTGAAGGCGGTGGATCTGTTCCGCGCGGTGGAGGAGGGCACGGTCCGCGCCGTCTGGGTTATGGCGACCAACCCGGCGGTCAGCATGCCCGACGCCGCCCGCGTCCGCCGCGCGCTGGCAAACTGCGAGACGGTCATCGTCTCCGACTGCATCGCCGACACCGACACGGCGCGGCTGGCCCACATCCGCCTGCCCGCCGCGGGCTGGAGCGAGAAGGACGGCACCGTCACCAACTCCGACCGGACGATCTCCCGCCAGCGGTCCTTCCGTCCCCCGGCGGGCGAGGCGCGGCCCGACTGGTGGATCGTCACCCAGGTCGCCCGCGTCCTGGGCCATGCCGCCGCCTTCCCCTACGAGACGCCCGCCGACGTCTTCCGCGAGCACGCCGCCCTCTCCGCCTTCGAGAACGACGGCACGCGCGCCTTCGACATCGGCGGTCTTGCCGGGCTGTCCGACGCTGAATTTGAAACGCTCGCTCCCGCCCCCTGGCCGCGGCGGGTCGGCGAGGATCCGACGCGCCGTCTCTGCACCGACGGGCGCTTCTTCACCGACGACGGGCGCGCGCGCTTCGTCCCCGTTACCTCCCGCCCCCTGCCCCGTTTCGCCGAGCCGGGTTCGCTGATGTTGAACACCGGCCGCCTGCGCGACCAGTGGCACACCATGACGCGCACCGGCCTGTCGCCGCGCCTCTCCGCCCACGCGCCGGAAGCCTGTCTGGACCTCCACCCGCAGGACGCGGCGGCGCGCGGCCTAACCGACGGCGCCCTGGTCAGCCTCTCAACCCCCGTCGGCACGGCGCTGGCCCGGCTGCGCGTGACCGAGGCGCAGCGGGTGGGGGAAGCCTTCCTGCCCATGCACTGGACCGACCGCTTCACGGCCTCCTGCGTCGTCGGGCGGCTGGTGGACGATCTGGCCGTGGACCCCGTGTCGGGCCAGCCGGACCTGAAGCGGATGCCGGTGACGGTCGTCCCCTACGCCGCCGCCTGGACCGGCTTCCTGATTGCCCGCGAGCCTGTGGAGCCTGCCCATGGCGGCTACTGGTCACGCCGCGCCGTCCCTGGCGGCCACCTGATCGAGCTGGCCGGCGAGGGCGCCCTGCCCGCTCCGGAGACGCTCGCGTTCGGCTTCGCCGGGGCGACGGTTGATTACAGCGACGCGGCCCGCGGCGTGCTGCGCCGCGCCTGGGTGACCCACGACCGGCTGGAGGCCTGCCTGTTCCTGTCCACGGCCGGCGGGCTCCCAAGCCGCGCTTGGCTGGTCGACCTGCTGTCGGCGGGGGCGTTGGACGGTGCCGCCCGCCGCGCCCTGCTCTCCGGCCGGTCGCCGGTTCCCACGGCGGACGAGGGGCGGACGGTGTGTTCCTGCTTCGGCGTCGGCGTCAACCGCCTGATCGCCGCCATCCAAAGCCAACGCCTGACCACGGTCCAGGAGGTCGGAACGGCCCTGCGGGCCGGGACCAACTGCGGCTCCTGCATCCCCGAACTCAAGGAGATCCTTGCCGATGCCCAGCGCTGCCATGTGGCTTGACGGCCTTCTCTCTCCGACCGGGGGCAAGCGTATCAACTTCATCGTCGCCCTGCGCGCTGCGCTGGGCTCGGCGCTGCGCCCGAGCACGGCCCGCCGCGTCGCCCGCGCCATTCCGCAGGCGGGCACGCGGACCCCGCACGTCACGCTGGTCGGCGCCGGGCCGGGGGATCCCGACCTGCTGACCGTCGCGGCGGCGCGCGCCATCGCGCAGGCCGAAGTGATCCTCTACGACCACCTCGTCGGGCCGGGCATCCTCGCCCTGGCGCAGCCGGGTGCGGAACTGATCTGCGTCGGCAAGCGGTCGGGCAAGCATTCCCACTCGCAGGAGGCCATCAACGATCTGATTGCGACACAGGCCTGCACCGGGCGGCGCACCGTCCGGCTGAAGGGCGGCGACCCGATGATCTTTGGCCGGGCCGGCGAGGAGATCGAGCATCTGGAGCGTGTCGGAATCAGCGTGTCGGTGATCCCCGGAATCACCGCGGCGCTCGGCTGCGCGTCCAGCGCCGGGCTGTCGCTGACCAAGCGCGGCGTGTCGCGCGCCGTCACCTTCGTCACCGCCCACGCGCGCGAGGGCGACGCGACCGAGCCGGACTGGGCGCGGCTGGCCGACCCCAAGGGCACGCTGGCGATCTACATGGGCCGCGAGGCCGCTTGCCGCGTCGGGCGTGGCCTGACCGCGGGCGGGCTGCCCTCCGACACGCCGGTGCTGGCGGTGGAGAACGGCTGCCGCCCCGACGAGCGCCACCACCGCACGACGCTGGGCGCCATGGCCGAGCGGGGCGTGGCGGCGGGCGACGGGCCGACGCTGCTTCTGATCGGCTGGGCGCTAGAGGACCGGTCGGCGCACGCCGGTGATGCCCTCTGCGCGGGCGGCCACGTCGGCCAGGGGCTCGGTCACGACTGACATGGTGAAGACGGTGGCGTGCAGCAGCGTGGCACCGTCCAGCATGATGCCGACATGGCCGGGGAAGAAAACGATGTCGCCCCGGCGGTAATCGATCCCCTGCCCGCCCGGCCCAAATCCATCTTGGGACAGCATCGGCCCCAGCCGGTCGTCGTTGCGCTGCATCCCGCTGCTGTGGTGGGTGACGATCCCCGCCGTCCCCAGCGCCACCTGAACGAGGCCGGAGCAGTCGATGCCGAAGGCGCTCCGCCCGCCCCAGACATAGGGTGTCTCCAGGAAGCGCAGCGCCGTCTCCACCGGGACGCGGTTCAGCGGCACGGCCACCGGCTCCAGCTGCTTGCCGAACGTCCACAGCCCGTTGTCCAGCCGGACCCAGCCCCCTGGACCCTGGGCGTCGGCTTGCTCCGCCACCGTGACGAGGCTGCCGAAGCTCAGCGCCGCCACGGGAACCGCCTTGTGGGAGGGCGCCGGGTGCAGGTTCGCCACGCGTCCGGACACGCGGTGGGTCGGGGAGACCGGTTCCCTCAGGTCCGTGCCGGGGGGCAGCCAGCCGACATGCCCGTCGGTGCGGTTTTCCACCTTCACCCAGTCGCCGTCGCGGTCGAGCGGCGTACATGTTTCACCGAACAGCATCTCGCTGGTTTGCGGGACGCCGTGCCTCGGTTGTTCCAGAAGAACGGCCTGCGGGGCGGCGAGCCGGCGGATCGGGATGGTCTGTGCATCGGTCATGCCGGTCACGCTAGAGCCCGCCCCGCCG
Source organism: Azospirillum sp. UFLA03-27 (assembly GCF_059803775.1). Lineage (NCBI taxonomy): Bacteria > Pseudomonadati > Pseudomonadota > Alphaproteobacteria > Rhodospirillales > Azospirillaceae > Azospirillum > Azospirillum sp. UFLA03-27. Next base: position 3,519 of record NZ_JAUQTX010000268.1, read on the forward strand.
GAATGCAAGCCAGAGGACCGTTCCGGACAATCCTCCGGGAGGCGGGGATTTGCTATGGATTTGACGCTTTTCGACAGGAGAGTGCGATGGGCAACCGTGTGAGGCGTCTGGGGCTCGCGGCGGCGGTGGGCTCGTGCCTGCTGGCCGGTGCCGCCGTGGCGCAGACGGCCCCCCAAACGGCCACCCAGGGTCCCCTGCGGCTCGTGCCGCAGCCCAGTCCTTCTCCGGCGGTGGAGCCATCTCCTCCCCTGCCGATCCCCGTTCCACCGCAGCCGTCTCCGGCGGCCGCGGTGGTCTGGCCGGGTCAGCCCGCGGCCACCCCTGCGCCCATCCCGCAGGCGGCCCCGAGCGCTGACCCGGCCCAAATCCATCCGCCCACGCCGCGCCCCCGACCGACCGACGGGGTCGCGGCGGTGCGCGCCTTCTATGACGCCTTGGGGCAGGCCGACGCCGCGCGGGCCAACACCTACGTCGTTCCCGAGAAGCGGGGCAGCGGGGCCTACGACATCGCGTCCATGAACCGCTTCTACGGCAACATGAGCGTTCCCATCCGCCTGCTGGCCGCGGAGCCCATCGGCCGGGCCGCCGTGCGCGTGCGCTACCACTATGTCCATGTGAGCGGCCGCGCCTGCGATGGCGCCGCCGACGTCGCGCTGGCCGAGCGCGACGGGCTGGCCCTGATCGAACGGATCAAGGCGCTCAACGGCTGCTGAGCCTCCATCCCCTCTCCCCCTGGGGAGGGTGAGGGGGGTGTGCATTTGCCGAACACACCGACACGCGCATCCCCCTCACCCTCCCCACGCCTACGGCACGGGTCCTCTCCCTCTTCCGGGAGGGGCGAGGGCTACCTTGCCCTTCCCGTCGGCTTGCCGGCCTTGGCCGGCGTCCGGCGGCCCTTGCCGGCCTGCTGGGTGTAGAAGGTCTTGCCCGGCTTCGGCTTCTCCGCTTTGCCCACGCCCCCCGTCGTCTGCCAGGCCGGAACGAGCTGGTGCTCGCCCGGCCCGATCAGGTCGCTGCGGCCCATCGCCTTCAGCGCGTCGCGCAGCACCGGCCAGTTCTCCGGGTCGTGGTAGCGCAGGAAGGCCTTGTGCAGGCGGCGCTGCTTCAGCCCCTTGGCCGAGAACACCGTTTCCGATCCCTCGCGGCGGATCGGGCGCAGCGGGTTGCGGTCGCTGTGGTACATCGCCGTGGCGAGCGCCATGGGGGAGGGTAGATAGGTCTGCACCTGATCGGCCTTGAAACCGTTCCGCTTCAGCCACAAAGCGAGGTTCATCATGTCCTCGTCGCTGGTGCCGGGGTGGGCGGCGATGAAGTAGGGGATCAGGTAGAGCTTCTTCCCCGCCGCCTTGGCCGCCTTCTCGAACATCTCCTTGAAGCGGTCGTAGGTGCCGATGCCCGGCTTCATCATCTTGGACAGCGGGCCGGGCTCGGTGTGCTCCGGCGCGATCTTCAGGTAACCGCCGACATGGTGGGTCACCAGCTCTTTCACGTACTCCGGGCTGCGGACGGCGAGGTCGTAGCGCAGACCCGAGGCGATGTTGATCTTCTTCACGCCGGGGATGGCGCGCGCCTTGCGGTAGAGCTGGATCAGGTCGCTGTGGTCGGTGTTCAGGTTCTTGCAGATGTCCGGGAAGACGCAGGATGGACGGCGGCAGACCTTCTCGATCTCCGGGTCCTTACAGGCCATGCGGTACATGTTGGCGGTCGGCCCGCCCATGTCGGAGATGACGCCGGTGAAGCCCTTCACCTTGTCGCGGATCTCCTCGACCTCCTTGAGGATCGACTCCTCCGACCGGCTCTGGATGATGCGCCCCTCATGCTCGGTGATCGAGCAGAAGGAGCAGCCGCCGAAGCAGCCGCGCATGATGTTCACCGAGAAGCGGATCATCTCCCAGGCCGGGATGCGCGCGTCGCCGTAGGACGGGTGGGGCGCGCGGGCGTAGGGCAGGCCGTAGACCCCGTCCATCTCCGCCGTGGTCAGCGGGATCGGCGGCGTGGTCAGCCAGACCTCGCGGTCGCCATGCCGCTGCACCAGCGCGCGGGCGTTGCCGGGGTTGCTCTCCTGGTGCAGGACGCGCGAGGCGTGGGCGTAGAGCACCTTGTCGGCGCTGACCTGCTCGAAGGAGGGCAGGCGGACCACCGTGCGGTCGGCCCCGGCTGCGCGCGGGGCGGCGGGAGTCAGCTCGTCGATGCTGCTGCTGTCGATGACGGTCCAGCCGTCCGGCACGCGGCTGCGGACGATGGAGGTGCCGCGGATGTCGTCGATCTCCCGCGCCTTCTCCCCGGCAGCGATGCGGTGGGCGACGTCGATGATCGCGCGCTCCGCGTTGCCGTAGCACAGGATGTCCGCCTTGGAGTCCACGAGGACGGAGCGGCGCACCTTCTCGCTCCAATGGTCGTACTGGGCGATGCGGCGGAGGCTCGCCTCGATGCCGCCCAGCACGATCGGCACGTCCTTGTAGGCCTCGCGGCAGCGCTGGCTGTAGACAATCACCGCGCGGTCGGGCCGCTTGCCGCCCTCGTCGTTGGGGGTGTAGCTGTCGTTGTGGCGCAGGCGGCGGTCCGAGGTGTAGTGGTTCACCATCGAGTCCATGTTGCCGCCGGTCACCCCGAAGAACAGGTTCGGCTTGCCCAGCGCCTTGAACGGCTCCGCGCTGCTCCAGTCCGGCTGGGCGATGATGCCGACGCGGAAGCCCTGCGCCTCCAGCAGCCGCCCGATGATCGCCATGCCGAAGCTGGGATGGTCCACATAGGCGTCGCCCGTCACCACCACGATGTCGCAGGAATCCCAGCCCAGCCGGTCCATCTCCGCCCGCGTCATCGGCAGGAAGGGCGCCGGCCGCCGGGCCTCCGTCCGGTGCCGGGGGAGGGAGAAGATGTCCCGCGCCGCCGGAACGGCGACGGTGGGCGTGGCTTCGTTGAGCATGACGCTCTCCGTTCGGGCCGCCGGTGCGCGAGGAGCGCTGCCGGGGCTGGGTGCTTGATGATCGGGTGCCGGTTTCATACCGGCAATGTCCGGCATGGTCCACCGCGCGAGTCCCTACGGAAGTGCCGCGGCGCGGTCAAGGATTGCCTGACCGTCGGGGTCAACTTTATACGCGATTATGACGCCGTGATGTGTGCAGCCGGGCCGCCGTCGGCAAGGGGCCATAGGAAAGAGGGGCTGCAACAGGCGTCCCGGCACCCTGTTGGGAAGGGCTGAGACGCAAGCCCTTCCCCATGGACAGGAGTGGATCATGAGCACCGACAAGCGTTACGGCGACCAGCGCGACGAGCCGCTCGACATCAAGAACACCCGCGCCGACCCCTCCATCGACGAGGAGAAGATGGGCTTCCAGAACATCGAAGGGCCGGGCGCCGAGACCAAAAAGGATAAGGCGCCGGGCACGGACGACTCTCCGGACAGCGCACCCCGGCCGTGACGGGGACCCCACCGGCACCACGGGCGTTGTTCGCTGGAACCACAACAAAGCGGAGGTTCGTCATGGCTGAAGAGAAGACACCCGACAGCCCTTCCCAGGCGGGGGCCGAGGCGGGGAGGGACTCCCCGTTGGAGGACAAGACCAAGACGCCCGGCGATGGGACGCTCCAGGACGCCGTTCCCGCCGGAACCACGTCCGACGAGCTGCGGCGGCGGGCGGAAGAGGATGAAGGGTCCGTCCAGCCGGGCACGGGCTGACGTGCCGGAAGCGTCGTCGGTTTCATCATACGACGTCGTATGAGAGCAACTGGGTATGAGAGAGCTACCGTGTGACGCTCTCGCCCGCGGGCGCGGCCAATCCGACCATGGCATAGCTGCTGCGGATGGCCGCGTCCAGCGTCGGGGGCAGGGGCTGGATGCGCTGCTCCCGCGCGGCGCGGCGGGCGAAATCGGGGTCCGCCGCCAAGGCCCGCGTCGCTGCGGCCTTGGCCTCGTCCATGCGGCCCATCTGCACGAAGGCGACGGCCAGGGCGGCCTGGGCCGGGGCGGCGGTGGTCACCTCGAACTCCAGCTTCGTGCTGTCCGGATGTCCATGGCGCTGCAGGGCGAGGCTGTAGGCGGGCAGAAGCCGTTCCTGCTGCGCCGGGTCGCGCTCCATCGCCTGCTCCAGCAGGGGCAGGCCCTTCGCGGGCTGGCCGGCTTCGACATGCCAGAGGCCGAGGTCGCCGAGCACATGGGCGTTTCCAGGAGAAGCCCGCAAGGCGCGCTGGCCGGCGGCGAAGCAGGAAGCGTATTGTCCGCGCAGGCAATAGGCGGTGTAGAGCGCTGTCAACGGGCGCAGCGAGGTCGGCTCCAGTTCGGTGGCGCGCAGGGCGGCCGCCAGGGCATCGTTGAGGGCGTCGTCGTTCCGTTCTGTCCGATACGCGTCGGACTGCAGAAGGGATAGCGCCGACCACAGCCGGGCGGCCTCGCTGGCGTTGGTCGTCGGCGCGCTGGCGGCCGAGGTCAGGCAACCGCTCAGGGCGGTTCGCTCGGTGGGCGGAATTTCATGGCGACCGGTGGCGAGGAAGGCGCACTCGCGCGGCGACAGGCTGGTGGTCGGTTTGGTGCGCAGACGCGCGGTGGCAACCGGCAGCAGCGGACCCTGCGCGGCGGTCAGCGGCTCGACGATGTCGGCCGCCAAGGCTTGTGGGGTGGGCGCGCCCTCGGGCCCGGCCGGTCGGTCCAGGCTGCTGGACCACAGCACCGTCCCGGTGGCGAGGTCGGTCAAGTGCACGACCAGACGCACCGCGTCGTCGTGCCCCTGAAGGCTTCCGGACAGGCGAAATCCTTGACGGGGCAGGGTGGCGGTCGGCGGCGGGGCAATCCGCACCGGAAGATCGGTGCGATTGGCGAGGCTGCTGGCAATCTCGTCGGTCAGCATGGCAGCGAGCGCGCCGTCCTCCGCCGACTGGCCGGTGGTGCGGAAGGGGCCGACGACGAGGGGCATCGATGGATCGACCGCCACGGGTGGGGCCGCCGACAGCATCGTCGACTGGAGCGGCGCCGGCTCGTTCCCCATCGGCTCCGCGCTGGCCGCGATCGGATGCGGACCGAGCGCCAGGGCCTCTTCCATGTCGATGGTGGTGGCGAGGTTTCGTCCGACCAGCAAGCCGGCCAGCCCGACGGCGATCAGCACCACGGCGGCCAACCCCGCAATGCGCAGGGAAACGGGCCTGCGCACTGTTTCCGCCTCCGGAACGGCGTGAGGGGCGGGCAGGGCAGGGGGCAGATCGT
>NZ_JAUQTX010000269.1:0-8645 GCF_059803775.1 Azospirillum sp. UFLA03-27
GCGTATAATCGTCGGCAGCGTCAGATGTGTATAAGAGACAGGCCCCGACGAGGCGCCGGCCAGCAGCCCCGCCCCGGCCCAGGTGCCCAGCGTGATCCCCAGCATCATCGGCCAGAATCGCTCGACGGTGGCGCCGAGGCCGGGGCCGAAGGCCAGTTGCCAAAGATTCGTCACCAGCGAAGGCACGATCAGGATCACCGCCGCCTCGGCGGGCGGCATCACGAGGCCGAGCAGACCCATGGCGACGGTGGGCAGGCCCAGGCCGATCATGCCCTTGACGAACCCGGCCAGCAGGAAGGTCAGGGCCATGGCGGCAACGATGAGGAGGGGAAGGTCGGTCATGCCCACCACTTGAGGCCGGGCCATAGTTTCCGGCAATGTGGATCTCCCGCAATCAGCCTTCGGATCAGACGAAGGCTAAGGCCCCGCCGGAGACCCCGCCCATGCGCTTCGACCTGACCGACCTGCGGTTGTTCCTGAACGTGGCGGAGGCGGAAAGCATCACCCACGGCGCGGAGCGCACGCACCTCGCCCTCGCCTCGGCGAGCGCGCGAATCCGAGGAATGGAGGAGACGCTCGGCGTGCCGCTGCTGGAGCGCGGGCGGCGCGGCGTCCGCCCGACCCCGGCGGGTGAGGCGCTGGTCCATCACGCCCGCCTCCTCCTCCAGCAGGTGGAGCGGATGCGGGGGGAACTGGGCGATTACGCGAAAGGGCTGAAGGGCCATGTCAGGCTGCTGTCCAACACCGCCGCCCTGGCCGAATTCCTGCCCGAGGCTCTGGCGCCTTTCCTCGCCGCCCATCCCAACATCGACATCGACCTGGAGGAGAAGCCCAGCCACGAGATCGCGCGGGCGGTGGCGGAGGGGCTGGCCGACGCCGGGGTGGTGTCCAACCACGCCGACCTGTCGGGGCTGGAGGTCTTTCCCTTCCGCACCGACCGCATGGTGCTGGTCACGCCGCATGGCCACCCGCTGGCGAACCGCCGCAGCGTCACCTTGCGCGAGATCCTGGAAGAGGATTTTGTCGGGCTGGCGGCGCGCAACGCCCTTCAGCAGCACATCAACGAACACGCCATCCGCGCCGGACACCCGCTGAAGCTGCGCGTGCGTGTGCGCGGCTTCGACGGGATTTGCCGGATGGTCGAGCAGGGGGTGGGGCTCGGCATCGTCCCGGAAGCCTCGGCGAAGCGCTGCCGCCGCTTCACGAAGATCCGCGCGGTGCGCCTCACCGATCCATGGGCGGTGCGCTCGCTGGTCGTCTGCGTCCGCCGGCTGGACGCGCTGCCCAGCCATAGCCGCGAGTTGGTGACGCGGCTGGCCGGCGGCGGCACCTAGTCATTGCCCCTCATTCCGCGCCCGGGACCGGGTGCGGCGCCTCCGGGGCGGCGCCGTGACGGCGCTTCCACAGACGGGAGACCGCGTTTCCGGCGTCCTCCATGTAGAGGAACAGCACCGGCGTGATGTAGAGCGTCAGGATCTGCGACACGCACAGGCCGCCGACCACCGCGAGCCCCAGGGGCTGGCGAAGCTCCGCGGCGGCGCCGTGGGCGACGGCGATGGGCAGGGTGCCCATGATCGCCGCCATCGTCGTCATCATGATCGGGCGGAAGCGCAGCAGGCAGGCCTGCTCGATCGCCTCGCGCGCGGTCATGCCCTGGTTGCGCTGTGCGTCGATGGCGAAGTCGATCATCATGATCGCGTTCTTCTTCACGATTCCGATCAGCATCAGGATGCCGATGATCGCGATGACGCTCAGCTCCTGCCCGAACACCATCAGCGTCGCCAGCGCCCCGATGGCCGCGGACGGCAGGCCGGACAGGATGGTCAGCGGGTGGATGAAGCTTTCGTACAGCACGCCGAGCACGATGTAGATCACCAGCACCGCGGCGAGCAGAAGCAGCCCCTGGCTCTTCTGCGCGTCCTCGAAGACCTGGGCGGTGCCGGCGAAGCCGGTGGTGATGCCCGGCGGCAGGGCCATCTCCATCTCCGCCTGCCGGACGGCGTTCACCGCCTCGCCCAGCGAATGGCCGGGCGCCACGTTGAAGGACAGGGTGACGGCGGGCAACTGGCCCTGATGGTTGACCGTCAGCGGCCCGGCGGTGCGCTGCACGCTGGCGAAGGCGTCCAGCGGCACCAGCTTGCCGGAGCCCGACCGCACATAGATGCGCGACAGCGCGTTGTCGTCCTGCTGGTACTTCGGCGCCAGCTCGATCAGCACCTGATAGTCGTTGGTCGGCGTGTAGATGGTCGAGACCTGCCGCTGGCCAAAGGCGCTGTAGAGGGTGGAGCGCACCTGATCGACCCCGATTCCCAACGTTGCCGCCTTCTCGCGGTCCACATGCACATAGGCCTGCGGGCTGTTGAGCTGGAGGTCGCTGGTCACGTCCTGCAGGATCGGGATGTCGTGCATCGCCCGCTCCAGCCGTCCCGACCAGGCGTACAGCTCCTCCGTGTTCAGGCCCTGGATGGTGTACTGGAACTCGTTCTTGGACGAACGGCCGCCGATGCGCAGATTCTGCACCGGCTGCATGTAGACCGCCATGCCGGGGATGCCGGCGAGCTGGCGGCGGAGCTGCTGGATGACCTCGCCCGCCGGCGGCCGATCGGCGCGCGGCTTCAGGACGACGAACATGCGTCCGGTGTTGACCGAATTGCCGCCGATGGCGACGGACGAGGTCATGTTGGCAACCGCCGGATGGGCCTGGATGATCCGCGCTACCTCCTGCTGCCGCTCGGCCATGGCCGGGAAGGAGATGTCGGGTGCGGCCTCGGTCGAGACGGTGATCTGGCCGATGTCCTCGGTCGGGAAGAAGCCCTTGGGGATCGCTTGGAACAACAGGGCGGAGCCGACCACCGTCGCGATCATGACGAGTCCCATGACCGGGCGGTGCCTCAACGCCATCCGCAGGGTCACGGCATAGCCGCGGTGCAGCGCGCTGAACCCGCCCTCCAGGACGCGCCCGAACCAGCCCTCCTTGGCCCCGTGGGGTTCGTGGGTCAGCATGCGCGCGCACATCATCGGCGTCAGCGTCAGCGCGACGAAGGCCGAGGCGCTGATCGCCATGGTCACCACCAGCGCGAACTCGTGGAAGACGCGCCCGACCACCCCGCCCATCAGCAGGATCGGGATGAAGACGGCCACCAGCGACACGGTGATGGAGATGATGGTGAAGCCGATCTCCCGCGAGCCCTTGAGCGCCGCCTCGAAGGGCTGCATCCCCTCTTCGACGTAACGGACAATGTTCTCCATCATCACGATGGCGTCGTCGACGACGAGACCGACCGCCAGCGTCAGCGCCATCAGCGAGATGTTGTCGATGGAGAAGCCCATCAGATGCATCCCACCCGCCGTCGCGATCAGCGAGATCGGCACCGTCAGCGCCGGGATCATGGTCGCCGTCAGGCGGCGCAGGAACAGGAAGATGACCAGCACGACCAGCGCGATGGTCAGGCCCAGCGTGAACTGCACGTCCTCCACCGCCTCGCGGATCGAGGTGGAGCGGTCGTTCACCACCTCGACCTTTGCGCTGGGCGGAAGCTGCGCGCGGAAGCTGGGCAGCAGGTTGCGCACCCGGTCCACCACGTCCACCGTGTTGGCGTCGGGCTGGCGCTGCACGGCCATGACGATGGCGCGGGTGCCGTTGTGCCAGCTCGCCGTGCGGGCGTTCTCGACGCTGTCCAGAACGTTCGCCACGTCGCCCAGCCGGACCGGGGCGCCGTTGCGGTAGGCGACGATCAGGCCGCGGAAGGCGTCGGCGTCGGGAAGCTGCGGGTTGGCGGCGAGGACGAGCTGCTGCCGGGCGCCGGACAGCGTGCCGACCGGGGTGTTGGCGTTGGCGGCGGCCAGCGCCTTCTGAAGCTCGTCGATGCCGATGCCGCGCACGGCCAGCGCGTTGGGGTCCACCTGGACGCGCACGGCGTATTTCTGGGCGCCGTAGATCTGCACCTGGGCGACGCCCGGCAGGGTGGCGACCTTGGGCTGGACCGCGGTTTCGGCGAAGTCGTTCAGCGCCGACAGCGTCAGCGTCGGCGAAGAGAGGGCCAGCATCAGCACCGGCTGGTCGGCCGGGTTCACCTTGCGGTAGCTGGGTGCGGTGGTCATCTCCGCTGGCAGGCGGCGCTGGGTGCGGGCGATGGCCGCCTGCACGTCCTGCGCGGCGGCGTCGATGTCGCGTTCCAGAACGAACTGGATGGTGATCGAGGTGTTGCCGAGGCTCGACGTCGAAGTGATCGTGTCGATGCCGGCGATGGTCGAGAATTCGCGCTCCAGCGGGCTGGCGACCGAGGCCGCCATGGTTTCCGGGCTGGCGCCGGGCAGCGTGGCGGAGACGTTGATGACCGGGAAATCCACCCGCGGCAGCGCCGCGACGGGCAGTTGCCGGTAGGCGGCTAGGCCCCCCAGAACCAGCGCCGCCGTCAGCAGGATGGTCATCACCGGACGGCGGATGCACAGCTCCGAGAGGGTCATGACGCGCCTCCGGTGAGCGGAGCCTTGCCGTTGGCGCCCTCCTTGCCGCCGTTCCTGGCGGCGGCGACCTTGGCGCCGGGATACAGGCGGGACTGGCCGTCGATCACCACGCGCTCACCGGCCTGCACCCCGTCGGAGATGACCGCGATGCCCTCCTGGCTGCGCGCCACGGTGACGTTGCGGATCTCCACCGTGTCGTCGGGCTTGACCACATAGACGAAACGGCCCTGCTGGCCGGTCTGCACGGCTTCCTGTGGAAGCGTAAGGGCCTGCGGCTCGACGCGCAGGGTTAGGACCACATCCACGAACTGGCCGGGCCACAGCCGGGTGTCGGCGTTGGTGAACTGGCCCTTTACCAGGATCGTGCCGGTCTGCTGGTCGACCTGACTGTCCACGAAATTCAGGGCGCCCTCGGCGGGCGGGACGGCGGCGCCGGGGATGCCGGCGGTGACCGCCAGCGTGCTTGTCTCCATCGCCGCGCGGATGGTCGGCAGGTGGCGTTCCGGCACGTTGAAGGCGACGGTGATCGGGCGGAGCTGGGTCAGCGTGACCAGCGGCGTGGCGTCCGCCGCCCGCACCATCGTGCCGGGCTTGGCGTTCACCGCGCCGGTGCGCCCGTCCATGGGAGCGGCGATGCGGGTGAAGCTGAGCGAGACCTTGGCCGCCTCGATGGCCGCCTGCCCGGCCTTCACCGTGGCCTCCAGCGCATCGGCGGCGGCGACCGCGGCGTCGTACTGCTGGCGGGCGACGGTGTTGGAGCGGACGAGCTGCTCGTAACGCTTCACGTCGCCGCGCGCCTTGTCGAGATTGGCACGGTCGCGTTCCAGATTGGCCTGCGCCTGACGGAGCTGCGCCTCCAGCGCGCGGGAGTCGAGGGTGAACAGCAGGTCGCCCGCCTTCACCTCCTGCCCCTCGGTGAAATGGACCGTCTCGACCACCGAATCGACACGCGCCTTGATGGCGATGGCGGCCACCGGCTGGACCGAACCGATGGTGCCCAGCCGCTCCGGCACCGCGCGCTTCTCGACCGTCTGGATGACCACCGGAAGGGCGCGCGGTCCCGCCGGAGCGGCGGCCTTCGCCGTCTGCGCGTCGGCCCCGCCCGCCCGGTGCGTGTACCAGTAGCCACCGCCAATCAGCGCGGCCAGCAGGAGCGCAAACAGCGCTATGCGTTTCGTCACATCGAACTCCCGGTGGGGCTGCCCGGTCCAGCCGGAGCGCGCCATCCCGCCATAAGGCAATGCGGCCCATTATCGCAGGAGAGGCTTTGCAGGTTAATGTCCATCCTACAGCCATTTGGTAACAGACTGTAACAACGGCTATGGGATGCGGGGCGATTCGGCGATGCTGGACCTGAAGAACCTGGAAGCCTTCGTGTGGATCGCCCGTTTGGGCGGCTTCCGCGCGGCGGCGGGGCGGCTGAACACCACCCAGCCGGCCATCTCCGCCCGCATCGCCCAACTGGAAAAGGAGCTGGGCGTCCAGCTGTTCAACCGCGGCACGCGGCGGGTCACGCTGACGCTGAAGGGCATGGAACTGCTCGACCACGCCGAGCGGATGCTGACGCTCCAGGCCGAGCTGGTCCACGCGGTCGCCGAATCGACGACCCTGCGCGGCCTGATCCGGCTCGGCGTGGCGGAGACCATCGTGCACACGTGGCTGAGCCGCCTGATCGAGCGACTGCACAACCGCTTCCCCCTGGTCAGTCTGGAGATCGAGGTCGACACCTCCATCCACCTGCGCAACGGGCTGCTGGCCCACGACCTCGACATCGCCTTCATGCTGGGGCCGGTGGCCGAACCGGACATGCGCAACGAGGCGCTGAGCAGCTACCCCATGGCCTGGGTGGCCAGCCCCTCGCTCGACCTCCCCGCCGGGCGGCTGGGTCTGGCCGATCTGGCGCGCTACCCGGTCATCACCTTTTCCCGGCAGACCAAGCCGTCGGTGGCCATCCAGCAGATGTTCAAGCGGCCCGGTCTGCCGCCGCTGCGCTTCTACGGCAACAGCTCGCTGGCCAGCATCGTGCGGATGACCCTGGACGGCATCGGCATCAGCGCCATTCCGCCCGCGGTGATCGAGCGCGAACTGGCGGAAGGGCTGCTGCGGCTGATTCCGGCGGAGGACCCACTGCCCGACCTCGACTTCACCATCTGCCACCCGGTGGACAGCGACAACCCGCTGGTGCCCATCGTGGCGGACATGGCGTTGGAAATCGTGCGGGCGCAACGGCACGGGGCGCCGACTGATAAACGCCGTTTATCGCAAACGATCCAAAATGAAAATTTGACGGATCGGACGGATGCGTGAACCTTTAGGACACAACAATTCGGTCACCGAGGTTTTGCCCGCCATGCAGTCCGTGACCCCAAGCACCCCGTTTCCGCCCGGCACCGCATCCGCCGCCCTGCTGGCGCGTCTGGCGATCCGCCGGGGAGAGCATCGCGGGCCGACCGCCGGACTGGCGCCGGGCCATGTGCAGGCGAACCTCGCCATCGTTCCCGCCGAGGTGGCCCCCGCCTTCGAACGGTTCTGCCGCGCCAACCCGGTGCCCTGCCCGCTGCTCGCCGTGTCGAAGCCGGGCGATCACCGCTTCACGGAGCTTGGAACGGACCTCGACCTGCGCACCGACTTTCCGCGCTATCGCATCTATCGCCACGGCCTGCTGGCGGAGGAGCCGGAGGATCTGCTGTCCGTCTGGCGCGACGATCTGGTCGCCTTCGCCATCGGCTGCTCCTTCTCCTTCGAGGAGGCGCTGCTCGCCGCCGGCCTGCCCGTCCGCCACATCGAGCGCGGCTGCAACGTGCCGATGTACGTGACCGACCGGGACTGCGTGGCGGTCCCGCCCTTCGCCGGGCACATGGTGGTGTCGATGCGCCCGATGACGCTCGCGCAGGCCGAACGCGCCGCCGCGGTGACCGGGCGCTACGCCGCCGTCCACGGCGCGCCGGTCCACATCGGCGATCCGGCGGCGCTGGGCATCCGCGATTTGTCGCAGCCGGAGTTCGGCGACGCCGTCCCGCTCTCCCCCGGCGAGGTCCCCGTCTTCTGGGCCTGCGGGGTCACCCCCCAGGTGGCGCTCGCCGCCGCCCGCCTGCCCTTCGCCATCGCCCACAGCCCCGGCCACATGCTGGTCACCGACCGGCTGAACGCCGAGCTGGAAGGCGTGTCCCCTTCGGTCGCGCAACTCTTCAGACAAGAACAGGGAGCTTCATGACATGACCGCGATCAGCCTGCGTACCCGCCTCGCCGCCGCCGCCTTCGGCATCGGCCTCTGCGCCACCCCGGTCGCGGCCTTCGCCGAGACCTGGGACATGCCGACCCCCTATCCCGACACGAACCTGCACACCATCACGGTGCGCCAGTTCGCCGAGGATGTGAAGGCGGCGACCAACGGCAAGATCCAGATCACCGTCCATTCCAACGGCTCGCTGGTGAAGCATCCGGAGATCAAGCGCGCCGTTCAGTCCGGGCAGGCACAGATCGGCGAGGTTCTCATCAGCTCCTGGGCGAACGAGGACCCGCTCTACGGTCTCGATTCCGTGCCCTTCCTGGCGACCGACTTCGCCGCCTCCAAGAAGCTCTACGAGGCGTCGAAGCCCTATCTGGAGAAGAAGCTGGAGCGTCAGCGCCTGAAGCTCCTCTACTCGATCCCGTGGCCGCCGCAGGGCCTCTATGTGAAGCAGGAGATCGCCTCCGTCGCCGACCTGAAGGGGCAAAAGTTCCGCGCCTACAACCCGGCGACCACCCGCATCGCCGAGCTGGCCGGCGCCGTGCCGACCAAGATCGAGGCCGCCGAAGTGTCCCAGGCCTTCGGCACCGGCATCGTCACCGCCATGATGACCTCCGCCGCCACCGGCGTTGACACCAAGGCATGGGACTTCGTGAACGTCTACTACGATGTGCAGGCCTGGCTGCCGCGCAACATGGTGTTCGTCAGCACCGAGGTCTGGAAGGGCCTGGACGACGCCACGAGGAAGGCCGTCGAGCAGGCGGCCGCCAAGGCCGAGGCCACCGGCTGGACCGAGTGGGAGAAGAAGACGGCGGAACTGAACCAGACCCTGTCCGGCAACGGCATGAAGGTGCTGACTCCGTCCCCGGCGATCAAGGACGGCTTCGCCGCCATCGGCAAGACGATGACCTGTCTCTTATACACATCTCCGAGCCCACGAGACTATAAC
>NZ_JAUQTX010000026.1:0-39445 GCF_059803775.1 Azospirillum sp. UFLA03-27
ACGACGTGCTGTTCGCCGACGGCGGTGCGGACACGCTGTGGGGTGGTGCCGGGGCGGACATCTTCGCCCTTGGTGGTGCGTCCGGCGGATCGATGGTGATGGATTTCACCGCGGGCACCGACCGGCTGGCGCTTTTCGACTCCTCGCTCGATCTCAAAAGCGTGATCGCGTCGGCGAGGGTGGTGAACGGCAACACCGTGCTCGATCTGCGGCCGGGGGTGAGCGTCACCATCGTCGGGCAGACCGGCGATGCCGCCCGCTGGTTCACCTGACGGGGAGGCGGGCTGCCGCGCGTCCCCTCCTTCCGCGCTGTTGGCTGCCGAATGGGTGGTGTTATCGTCGGGTATGGCTGCGCGTGTGCTGAGGCTTTTTCCGGGACCGCCCGAAGAGGTGGCGCTGGCCGGGCTCTATGTGGCCGATGCGCTGCACAGCTTGGGCAGCGCATCGGCGCCGTTCGTCTATGCGAGCTTCGTCGGCAGCCTGGACGGGCGCATCGCGCTGCAGGACGGCGAAGCGAGCCGCCTTCCAGTCGAGATCACCAGCGAGAGTGATTTCCGCCTGTTCCTCGAACTGCAGGCCCAGGCCGATTGCCTCGTCACCCATGGCGGCTACCTGCGCGACCTCGCAGCGGGCCGGTTGGACGACGTGTTGCAGATCGGGACGCGCGCCGTGGACCGCGACCTTGCGCGGTGGAGGGAGGAGAACGGTTTGGCCGCCCAACCCGCCGTCGTGATCGCCAGCGCCAGCCTCGATTTTCCGATTCCGCAGTCGGTCATCCGAGAGAAGCAGCGTGTTCTGATCGCGACCGGTCGGCAGGCCCCGCGCGATCGGGTCGACGCGTTGCGCGCGCGTGGCTTCCCGGTGATCCTGGCTGGAGACGGTGCATCGGTGGAGGGAGCGCCTCTGGTCCGGGAACTCGGCAACCTCGGCTTTCGCAGCGTGTATCTGCTGACCGGTCCCCGCATGCTGTCGACCATGCTGCGGGACGGAATGCTGTCGCGGCTTTATCTCACCATCGCGCACCGCGTGGTGGGAGGGGAGAGCTTTCACACCATGGCGACGGGGCCACGGTTGGAGGGAGCCGGCCGCCTGCGCCTGTCCTCGCTGTATTACGACAGCGCGGCACCGGATGGGGCGGGCCAATGGTTCGCCCGGTTTGAGCCGCTGCGCCCGGCGTGAGGCCGGTGATCAAACTCAGGCCGGTCCTTGATTGTGGGCCCTGTTGAAACGAACATGCGGGCAGGGGAGACGTGTCTCGCCGCTGCCCGCAGGAAGGTCGGTGGTGGACATGATGAGGCACACGGCTTCGCCGTTACCACGCCATCAAAGCTGTGCGCAGGCGTAGGCGTTGATTTCGGTGCCGACGGCGATCACGCGGATTTTCGGTTTGCGCCAAGTCTTCATGGTGCGCTCCCTCAGTTTTTGGATGGAAAGGACCATCTGCGGTTTTGGTCCTCTCCAGAAAGCCTACCGGTCCAATCCTGGTGCGGCCATCCTACGAATGGATAGTGGCACGGAAAATACGGATGGATTTTTTGTGGTCAATGAATGCCGAATTTATTCGGCTCTGATTGGGATCGGCCGGTCATCCCCGCGGCGATCTCCGAATGCGCGCTTGAGACCGGACGCCTCATCGTCCCACCATGAGAATGCGCTTCTTCGGACAGACCAGCATGGACCCGACCCGATGACGAGGAATGGTGTTCCGGTTGCGTTGCTCGCGCTTCTGATCGGCTGCGGAACGGTGCGGGCCGAAGATGGTTATCCCACCTACGCCCGCGTTGATTACGTCCTCGGCTGCATGCTGTCCAACGGCCAGGGGCCGGACGTCGTGCGCAAATGCTCCTGCAGCATCGATGAGATCGCCGCGCATTTCCCCTACGACAGCTACGTGGCGGTGGAAACCGCGCGGGGCATGCAGGAGGCACCCGGCGAGCGCGCCGCGCTGATGCGTGACGTCGGGTGGATCAAGGATCTGCTGAACGAGTTCCGGCAAGCCCAGGTCGCCGCCGACCTGAAATGCTTCTGACCCGGATTGCATCTGGGCGGTCCAGCGGCGGCGCAGGCGACCTTCACGAACCAGAATTGGCGCGGATCGGCCAGCTCTCCTGGAAAACCCGCCCGTTCGAATCCTCGGCGGTGACGTCCAGCGTTCCCTGCTCCTCCGGCACCAGTGAGAAATGGATGCTGGGGTCTTCGCTCAACGAAATGTCCGATTGCACGTCGAGCACCGGCGCCCCGTTGTAGCGGATGGCGACGGTTTTTACGTAGTGGGCGGGGATGAAGTAATAGTTGAGCTGGTCGTACTGCATGCCGGTGTAGTTGGGGTGGCTGATCAGCAACTGCGCGGTCATCGGCTTTCCGGCGGTGATGCTGTCGGGCAGGTTCAGCTTCATCTTGCCCATGCGGGCGACGGCGAGCTGGGCGTTCTTCAGGGCAGGGGCGGAGCATCCCCCGGACGCCTTGACGAATTGCGTGGTGCGGAGCAGCCGCCCGTCGCCGGTCTCCGCGACGGCGGTGATGTTGGTGTAGGCGTTCACCCGCAGACGGGTGTCGATCGCCTGCGGGCTATCGCCGTGGGCGAAACGGAAGGTCGCGGCCATCGGAACGGGATTTTCATCGACGATGAGGTGGACCGCGGTCACCTGGACGCCGCTTCCCGGCGCCGTCACGATCCGGATGGGCACGACCGCCGCGTCGTTGGCCCGCTTCGGAGCCTCCAGGCTGAGGAGCGGGCCGGCATCCTCGACCGTGCGGCCCGAGAAATACATGTCGCGCAGCATGTCCCAGCGTTCCTCCTGCGGCGAGGCCGCCAGAGCGCCCACGCTGCCCAGGCACAGCCAGGCGGCGCCCGACAGCGCGGCGCCCGACAACCTGCGGATGATCCGGTGCGGTGTGGTCATGGTGTCATTCCCATTCCAGTTCGGCGAAGGCCGCCGTCACGTTGCGCGGGTTGTAGGACTCGAACAGGCGCCAGCGCGGCGCCTCCTCGGCGGCGACCGATTCGACCGCCTGCTGGATCGTGCCGTGGGCGGCCTGGACCTTGCGGACACCCTCGACGACCCGGCTCAGGTAGCGGCGCAGGTCCCCGGCTGCATCCAGCCAGGGGGCCGAGGGCGGGCCGTGTCCGGGAACGACGCGTGCCGCCGGTTCCGCGGCCAGAGCGTCGAGCGTGCGCAGCCAGCCGAGGACGGAGCCGTCGATGGCCGGCGCCCGCTCCATGAACAGGAGGTCCCCGGCCCACAGCGTCTTCGTCTGCCGGTCGAGCACCGTCAGGTCGTTGTCGGTGTGGGCCACCGGCCACGCGACAAGGTCGAGCACGCGCCCTCCCAGATCGAGTTCCAGGCGGTCGGCGACCACGAGGGTCGGCGGGATGATCCGGACCTCCGCAGCGGCGGCGGCACCGACCGCGGCGTCGAACGCCTGCCGATAATGCTCCCCGCGCGCCGCAAGGGCCGCCTGGAGGTTGCCGTGGGCGACGAAATCGGGCCGGTCGGGCAGGAAGGCCACGTTTCCCAGAATGTGGTCCGGGTGCATGTGGGTGTTGACGACATAGCGGATGGGCCGGTCGGTGTGGACGCGGATCGCCTCACGCAAACGATGTCCCACAACCGGCGAGCCGCCGCTGTCGATCACGGCGACCGCGTCATCCCCGACGACGAACCCGCAGTTGGCGATGTCCCCGGCGTTGGTCGCGTCGGTTTCCTCGTGGCGACCGGCGTGCACGAACACACCGGGGGCGACCTCGAACACGGGCAGGGGATCGGCCGTCGCCGGGGCCGCCGCCCCAAACAGCCAGACGGACAGCCAGACGCCGGCCAGTGCCGCACGCGCGGACGGCCGGAGGAACGTGGCCGCAGCAGCCATCGTCCGGTCCTGCATTGTGTTCAATCAGGCAAGTATGAAACCGCCCCGACGGGGGCGGCAACCGGGCAAAGGTGTTTGTGCGACGCACCGTCGAAGGCCAGCCAGCCGACGCTGACGGCGGGGGCGAACCATCCCGTACGCTCCCGCAAGGCCGGCGCCACCGGCAGATGCGCTTCGAAGTCCCGGTAGACCGATTCCCGGCGTTCGGCCAGACGCCGCACCAGGAACCGGCCGACCCCGGCGCCGACGAGCGGCGGGGCGCCGGCCATCGAGCCCCGCGACAGCACCTGATCGAGCGCGTCCTCGATCCGGCGGAGCTGGCGTTCCGCGAGATGGCCGGCGAGCCGGCGGGCCTTCGCCAGGCCGTCCGGCTCCAGGTCGTCGCCGACCATCCGCAGCAGCCGCCGCGCGCTGGCAATGGTTCCATGGTCACGTCCGTCCGCCGTCGGGTGCTGATCGGCGCCCTCCGGAAGCGTCCCGGTCAGGCGGTGAACGTCGGCCATGGTCGCGAACAGCTCCGCCATCAGCGCGCGCCGGCCTCCGCCATAGGGGACCGTGTGGGCCACCGCCATGACCGGAGTACGCACAACGCCCGTGTAGACCAGCTCGCCGCTGTCCAGCCGCTCGGCATCGGAATAGCCGGCATGGAGCGGGCCGCCGCCGCCGAGCGGGACGATGTCGGTCGTCGTGCTTCCGACATCCAGCAGGACTCCGTCGCCGCCCGCTGCGGCCAGCAGCGCCGTGGCGTACCAGTTGGCGGAAGCCACCGCCTCCGCGCAGTCGGGCACGGCATCGACCGGCACCAGCCCGCCAGGGCCGGCGAAGACGCTGAGCGTCGCGGCGGGCAGGGCGGACCGCATCGTAGCGGCGATGCGGCGCACGCCGTCCGCACGGTCGTCGAACAGGTCCGCCAACTCCCCGGTCATCGTCGCGGCGATCCGTTGCGGTTGGCCCCAACGGGCAACCACCGCCGCGACGGCCTGCTCCAAGCGGTCGAGGCCCAGCCAGAGCGGGCAGGGCCACTGGTCGAGGTCGCGGAGCATCCCCGTTTCGTCGAACAGGGCGGCCTTCAGATGCGCTCCGCCGATATCCAATCCGATCAACGCGCCGCCATCCATGGCTCACCCCTCAAGCGTCAGAAAGACCGGTTCGATGCGCGTCACCGGCGGCGGCGGAACCGGCGGGTCGCGCGCCAGATCCAGCACCGCCGCGGCGACGTTCAGCCCCGTCGCGCGCCGCACCCCCACGGAGGAGGTGGTGAGACGCGGGTTGACCTCGATGATTGTCGGCCCGTCGGGACCGATGATGACATCGACGCCTACGCACCCGAACAGGCCGGGCAGCGCCGCCGCGACGCCCCTCGCGAGATCGGAAAGGACGGGGGACAGCGCCAATCCGCCAACGGTTCCCCCGCCGTAGGAGAAGACGCCGCCGGACAGGGACACGCTCTGCTGGTTGGCGGTCAGCGGCCAAGCCCGGCGATCACGGCAGAGCATCGACAGGCTGGCCGGCGTGCCGGGCTGGAAGGGCTGCACCACGAAGCCGCTCCGGTCCGCCTCGGCCAGCCAGCCCTTCCAGTCGGCATGGTCGCGGATCAGCCGGGTGTCGACGCATCCGGCCCCGTCGTCGGGCTTGACGACCCATGGCCCGTTCCCCGGCGGCCCGTCCGCAGCGACGGTACCGACGCGCCAGACCGGGACGACGGGCAGCCCGGCCGCCGACAGCACGGTCGCGGTCGTCGCTTTGCTGGACGCGACGGCCACTGCGTCGGCGCTGCTGTTGAGCAGGCGGCGCCCACTGGCCTCGACCATGCGGCTGAAGCGCTCCAGCGCGCCGTCGGTTTCCGGGGCGATCGGCCAGACGCCGTCCGCCTGCCGGGCGAGGTCCTCCCAAAGCGACCAGGACTCACGCGGGTCGGTGGTGGTTATGCTGCGCACGGGCGCCGCGAGCGGCGGAAGGCGGGCGTCGCGGGTGACGGTCACCGCCACCCCCGGCACTTCCAGCAGGTCGGCCAGCAGGGCGTGGAGCATCAGGTCGCCCTCGCGGGCGAAGCTGGCGGGGATGGCGGCGTCCGAGGGCATGCCGCCGCCGGTCACGAACTCGACAACCAGGATGTGCATGTTGTCCGCCACCGTGAAGCCGAGGGAGGGGGAAGATGTTCCACGTCGTTCCGGTGATCGACCTGAGGGAAGGTGGGGTGGTGCACGCGCGCCGAGGCGACCGGGACCGCTACCCGCCCCTGCGCTCTTCGCTGTGCGCCGGCAACGACCCGGTGGCGGTGGTCGGCGGCCTGCTCCGCCTGCATCCATTCCGCGTCGTCTACGCCGCCGACCTCGACGCAATCCAGGGCACCGGTGGCAACCGCTTGGCGCTGGCGCGGCTGAAAGCGGCCTTCCCGGACGTCGGGTTCTGGGTCGATGCCGGGTTCCGCACCGCCGATGCGGTGCGGGGCTTCATCGCGTCGGGGCTCGGTGACGCGGTGCTCGGCAGCGAGAGCCTGGACGGTCTCGCGCCGCTGGCCATGTTGAAGGCCGATCCGGCCTGGGACCGGGTGATCCTCTCGCTCGATTTCCGCGACCGCTTCGTCGGGCCGCCGGACCTGCCGAACCGCCCCGACCTGTGGCCGCAGCGGATCATCGTCATGACCCTGACCCGCGTCGGTTCGGGGCAGGGGCCGGACTGGGGGCGGCTCGCGGAGATCGGCCGGATCAAGCCGCAGGCCAGCCTGTTCGCCGCTGGTGGGGTGCGCAACGGCGGCGACCTCCGTGACCTTGCAGCGCGCGGCAGCGCCGGCGCCCTGGTGGCGACGGCGCTGCACGACGGCCGCATCGGCGGTGCGGAACTGGATGCCCTGTCCCGATA
Organism: Azospirillum sp. UFLA03-27; assembly: GCF_059803775.1. Classification (NCBI taxonomy): domain Bacteria; kingdom Pseudomonadati; phylum Pseudomonadota; class Alphaproteobacteria; order Rhodospirillales; family Azospirillaceae; genus Azospirillum; species Azospirillum sp. UFLA03-27. The sequence goes on from NZ_JAUQTX010000026.1 coordinate 6,730, forward strand.
AGGCAGTCACGCGGCGAAGGGGTGCTTCACCTTGTCCTTCTGGCTCATCAGGTCCTGCGCGCTCGGGAAGCTGGCGACCGCGCGTTCGATGGCCTCCTTGGTGGCGCGATAGTTGTAGTCCTGGATCTTGGCGTTGTCCTTGGCCTCCCAATGGATGAAGACGCCGACACAGATGAAGATGTTGTCGATCTCGTCCTGCGGGATGGTGCCTTCCGAGACGCAGTCGGCCACGGCCTTGGCGACGGCGTGCTGGGCGGGACCGAACATCTGCACGGCCTGTTCCGCGCCCTTGATGGTGACCTTGTTGAACAGGATCGTCGCCGGCTTGCACATCAGGTTGGGTGCGACGACCGCGAGAAGGGCGGTGAAGCCATCCTTGTTGTTGGTCAGCGCGTTGCAGAAGGCCGTTTCCACGGCGCTGCCGCGCGGTCCCATGATCAGGTCGATGTGGGCGACCTCGTTCCCATCACCGACCAGCGACTCGCCGACGAGCACGCGGTTGATCTTCGTGGACTGTCCTCCCCACATCGGCATGTCCTCTCTCCCTAGTGTTGCCGGCGTTCTTCGTGGAGCGCGTCTTTTCGAAGAACGTCCGTTATGACGGGCGGCTGCGGAGATTGCATGAGCCAGAACGCAAGGAGGCAACCCACGACAATATCCGCGGTCGTTCCCGGGTTGACGCCATTGTATTTGAGGTCCCGGTCCAGTTCCGCCAAGCGCGATCGCGTTAGCGTGAATGCACAATCCGGGGCCGTGTTTTCCCTCAATTCCGAAGCCCGTGCGCGTAACCATTCAGAACGCTCCCGCCCGTATTTTCGGATGACATGGCTGTCGGGCAGGGTGGCGAGGAATTCGACATAAATCATTTCCGTGGCCTGCTCGAAATCCGCCCCGGCGTCCAGCCATCGCCGCAGGCTCGGCACGCCGGTGTCGAAAACGTCCGCGAAGCCCGTCGCGTATTGCCGGGCGATGCTGTCGCGGTCCTGCGCCTCCCGCATGGCGTCGAGCAGGGTCACTCGCGCCGGGGCGTGCACGTCCGCCCCCTCCACGCGGCCCAGCCCGGCGGGTTCGGCCAGCGTGATCGCCTGGAAGGCCAGATCGGCATCCTCCACCGTCAGGCTGCCGAGGACATGGAGCAACCGATCGCGCAAGGGGGCTTCGCCGGGCATCAGCGCGGCCTGGGCCAGCGGTGCGGCCAGCAGCAGAATGCCGAGGTTGGTGTTGCAGCCGACGGCGTCCCGCGTGGCACGGACGGCGGCGTGCAGCCGCTCCCCGACGCCCAGCCCCGGCCGCGCAAGGATGGGCGCGGTCGTCTCGGCGCTGGCGAGGAATTGGGCGACGGTCATGCCGTGTCCCTCGGCATGGATGTGGATGTTTCCGGGCTTCAGCGCGCGCAGCTCCAGATGGCAGGCGGCGCGGTAGGCGCCGGCCACGCCGGAGGCCGGATCGGGGGGGATCGGCGCCCAGTCGATCATGCGCCCACCGATCATGCGCCCACCCGCTCCACGAAGTCGGCGGCCAGGGCGTCGGCGATGTCCACCGCGCTGACCCGTTGCAACCCTTGCCACGCCGGCATGCTGTTGACCTCCAGCACCAGCCAGCGCCCCGCCCGGTCCTGGATCAGATCGACGCCCGCATAGCTCGCACCCACCGCCGCGGTGGCGCGGACGGCGAGCGCGGCGGGTTCGTCGTCGGCGGGGGCGGCCTCGCACGCCCCCCCCTGATGGACGTTGGTGATCCAGCTCCGCCCGTGCCGGGTCATCGCGGCGACCGCCCGTCCGCCTGTCACGAAGACGCGGCGGTCCCGCCACGCGCCTTCGGTCCGCGGCGGGATGAAGGGCTGGAGATAGTAGACGCCGCCGACCGCTTCGGCGTCGGGCAGCGCGTCGGGTCCGTCCAGCCGTTGCAGGCCGCGACCCTGCGCGCCGAACAGCGGCTTCAGCACCTGATCGGGCGTGCGGTCGAGGAGCCGCCGGGCCGGTTCAGCCTCCTGCGTGGCGAGGGCCGGCGGGGTCGGCAGGCCGGCGCGGTCCAGCAGGAAGCTGGTCATGCTCTTGTCCACGCAACGCTCGATGGCCCGTGCGTCGTTGCAGACCGGCACTCCGAGGTTGCGCAGCGCGTGGAGCACGCCGAGGCGCAGCGTCACCTCTTCGAAGCTGCCCTGGCCCACCGCGCGGACGAAGACGCCCGCCGGCAGCGCGTCCTCGAAGCCGGGGATCAGCAGGCCGGTCGCCGTGTGGCCGACGGCGATCCCGCAGCGCCGCGGCGAGACGCAGCGGCAGGGCAGGCCGCGTGCCTCAATGGCCCGGACCAGCCGCGGCGTGTGCCAGTCGGGCCGCTCGGTGAGGATGAGGGCGGCGCGCTCACCGGACATCGCGGAACGAGCGCTCCACGAGGTTCGGGGCGAGGTTTCCACCGTGGAAGCTGCGCCCGCTGTCCAGAGCGGTGACGGTCACGCGCGCCGGGCTGAACAGCATGGAATCGATGGCGTAGAAGTCCCCCTTCGCCGCCGCGAAAATCTCCGCGAAGGGGCGCCCGTGGTCCCGCGAGGCGGCGGAGGGCAGGCGCTGCGCCAGATCCTCCGCCGCGTCGTCCGGACCGGTGACGTGCAGATGAACGGTGCCGCCGTAGAGGATCGCGTCGTTGGTGCGGCCCATCGCGGTGAGGAAACCGCCGCCCGGCGGCGGCAGCGGCGCCATGCCGATGCCGTCGGTGACACGGTCGAGCGGGAAGCCGAGAGCGTGCAGCTTGTGCAGGGCGACCTCCAGCACGCGGGCGACGACCTGGGTGGTCCCGGCCAGGCTTTGCGTCGGGGTGAGGACCAGGGTCAGCCGGTCCGCGGCGATGCCGCAGGTGGTGGCGATGTGGGCGATCAGTTCGGCGGGCGGCACCGCCGTCGCTTCCATGACGAAGGCCGCCGCGTCGGCCGTGTCGCGGTAGGCCAGTTCGTCGAACAGTGCCTCCTGCCGGGCCAACGCGCGGCCGGGGCCGGAGCCGAGCGCGAAGAAGGCACCCTTTCCGCTGCCGTGGCTGAGGCTCCAGCCGGCATACTGACTGCCGAGGCAAGCGAGGACCGGCTGCGCGCTGTGGACGGTGACGCCGAACGGCCAGGACGGCAGGCTGGAGATCGGGCCGAACGCCACCCGGCCAAGGCCGCCCATGCACAGTTCAGCGATGCGTCGTCCGGCCTCCAGCCCGCCGGGATGGTCGATCCCGGCATCGACGACGCAGGCCCCGCCGACCCTCCGGATGCCGAGACGGAGCACCGGGGCATCGGCCACCAGCCGCTCAACCAGCGGCGCCGACAGAGCGGCGAGGCTTGGGCGTGGATCGGACAGCACTTCCGTGGTCATCACTGCATCTCCATCGCGGCGAGGGCCGCCAGTTCGCGTTGCCGCCGCTCGGCATGACGCCGTGCCGCGGTGGCGCTGGGACCCTCCCCGAACACCGTGCAGACCGGCTCGTCGCGCCCGATCGGGGTAGGCGCCGCCGGCCGGTCGGCGGTCCAGGCCGGCCAGCGCTCCCCGGCCTCGATGCGGGTGGGCGCGTCGGCGTAGAGCACCGCCGCCGCCCGGCACCACGACAACGCCGGCAGGCGGTCGGGCAGGCGCCCGGCGCAAGCGTCCAGGTGAAGGCCAAGCAGGGGCGGCATCGGCGGGTGGTCGAAGACATCCAGCGTCGCGCCCGGCCGCGGGTTGATCTCCAACAGATGAAGATCCGATCCGGTCACCAGAAAATCGGCGCTGTTCAATCCGACCAGTTCGAATGCGACCGCAAGACGGCTTACCATGGCGGGCAAGGCGCGGGTCCAGCGCTCCGGACAGCGCCATGGTCCGGCGGCGCCGCCGTAGCGGTAGGGGCTTGCCGCGGTCGGCGCGGTCCACTGCCGGCTCAGCCCGACAATGACGGCGCGGTCGCCGTCCGCGAGAAAGAGGACCGATACGGCATGGCCGGCAACGCGGTGCTGGAGATACCAGCCCGGCTTGGCTTTGCCGCCCGTCGCGGGGGTGATGTGCGCGCCGCCGCTGCCGCCGATCCGCTTCCACAGATAATCGCCGGGCGACCCGTCCCAGGCCGGTGCGACCGGAGGGTGAGAGATGCCAAGCCGGTGCAGGATTGCGGCGAGGCGGAACGGGTCCTTGACGCGCGCCACCACCTCGGGCCGGTTGCCCATCAGAGGGCGATCCTCCGCGAGGCGCGCCAGCAGCGCCGGATCGTCTTCGAAGCCGGCGCCGTAGACCAGCGGCAAGCCGCGCAGCTCCGCCCGCGCCAGGGCGTCCAGAAGGGAGGCGAATTCCAGGCGCAGACCTTCGGCGGGCAGGCGCAGGCAGGGCTCAGCAAGCTGCCTGGTGTCCAGATCCGCGAACAGATCGACGGACGCCGGCCGCCGGCCGGCGCGGCGGGCGGCGGCGGCCAACGCCCGTGCCGACAGGGCCGCGACGACGATGTTTGGACCCTCCGCCACCGCGTCAGCCGGCGATCTGGCGGGCGGCGTCGTAGGCATCGCAGAAATCCAGATACACCGCCGTCTTCGTCGCGGCGAGACGCGTCAGCAGGGCGTGCTGCACCCGGAACTTGACGGCGCCGACCGCCAGCGCGCCGACACCGACGCCGCGCCCGCCGGGAAGCGGCGTACCATTGTCCTTGGGGCCGACCCCTTCGATCCCGGACGGTGGAACCGCGTTGATGTCCGCCGCGACCAGCAGGCGGCCCGCCGCGGCGAGGTTGCGCGCCGACAGGATCTGAACGCCGGCCCGCCCGCAGCCGAACACCACCTCGGCATCGGCGAGCAGCGCCTCCCGCGCCGCGTCATCGGGCGCGTCGGCGCAGGCCAGTTCCACCCCGAAGCGCCGGCGGAACTCGGCGGCCTTCGGCTCGACGCCCGACAGGCCGCGGTGGCTGACCAGGGTGACGCGCGCGCCGGCGAGGGCCGCGATCACGGCGGCGATTCCGCCAACCACGCCGGTCGCGCCGAAAACCTTGAGGGTCAGGCCCTTGATCCCATCCGGGTGGCTGCGGCGCAGGGCGCGCTCGACGACGGCGACCATGGCGCCGGCCGTCGTGAAGGCACCCGACGGATCGACCATGACCGATATGGTGAAGGGTGCGAACATGGCCTTGCGGGCGGCGTCCATCATGTCGAGCGCCAGGACCGCGTCGCGCCCGCCGATGAACAGCCCGGTGCGCGCCGCGTTCGCCGGGTCACGGGAGAACATCGCGTCCTGGGTGATGCCGGTGACCTCCTCCAGCGCGACGCCGGTGTAGGGGAACAGCGGCCCCATGCCGGCGTCCGCCGCCATGTTTACGTCGAAGGCGCTGACGTGCTTCAGCGGCGTCAGCATGTGCAGAACATAGGGTGCGGCCATCGCGCGCCTCCCGCTTGGCTCGGGTGTGAGGGGTCAGGAGGCCCGCAGCACCACCCGGTCGGTGGTGGATTCCAGCGTCGCGCCGTCGTTGCGGCCACGGGCCAGATGGAAGTCCAGCGCAGACCCCACCCAGCGGCGCCGCGCTTCCGCCAGCAGGGCTTCGGCCCGCCGGGCGTCGCCGACGATGGCGAAGCCGGTCGGCCCCCAGGATGTCTGGCCAACGCCCGGAATCCCCTCGGCCTCCAACCACGCCAGCGCCTCGGCCACCAGGGGGCTGGTGAAGCGACCGCCCTGGACCGGGGCGAAATGGTCACCCACGGTGCGTTGCAACTCGCCCACCGCCTGTCCGAAACGGTCGGCGTCGCCCTCGATCAGCGCCGGAAGCGCCGCCATGACGATCAGGCGGCAAAGATACCCGGCCCGCTCCGCCGGAAAGGGCGGCAGAGCCTTGAAGGCCTGCAACTCGGCGGTGCCGTGCAACCCCTGGCCGTCGCGGTGCAGGACCAGCAGGACGCGCCACGTCTCGGGGAAAGGCAGGCGCGCGACGATCGGCGGCGGCGCGTCGTCCGGCCCCCGGCCACCGTCCAGGATGACGCCGCCATTCTCGAAGGCGCCGATCCCGATGCCCGAACGGGCGCCGCGCTCCAGCTCCGCGGCAAGGCGGCGCACCGTCGAGGGCCGCCCGTGCAGATGCGCGAGCACGGTGCCGACCGCCAAGCCGAGCTGGGTACCGGACCCCAGCCCGACATGCTCTGGAATCGCTTCCTCCACCGTCAGTTCGGCGCGGGCCGGCCAACGGAAGCGGTCGCAGACCGCCCGCGCGGCCGTCAGCGCGCGCTCCGCCGACGGGCCGCTCGCGCAGAGGCGGTCGGAGGGTCGCGCCCGCAGGGTGGTCGCCATCCCGTCGAGCGTCAGCCCCAGGCTGCCGAAACGTCGGCCGAGACCGCCGTTCATGTCGAGAAACCCCAGATGCAACCGCGCGGGCGCCGTGACCCGCACCTCCCTGACTTCATCGACGCCGAGTGGCATGAGGACCTCACTCGCTTAAGGAAAGTTGCGTCGTTCTTTTGGTCATGATAATCTTTCGTTAAAGAAAGACCCCGATCCAATAGTATATACCTCTTCGGGGTGAGGACTGTTCGGTCACTTCGGGGAGGAAGACATGACCGCGGTTCGGGAAACCACCTATTCCGATACGGAAATCGTTGAGCGGCTGCAGCAAATATTGCCGCGGTGGCGGTTCGAGGACGGCTGGATCCGGCGGAAGTACAAGACGAACAGTTGGAAGGGCACCCTGATGGTGATCAACACGGTCGGCCATCTGGCCGAGGCCGCGTGGCACCACCCGGACCTCACAGCCTCCTACGCCTGGGTCGAGGTGCGGCTGAAGACCCACTCGGCCAAGGGCATCACCGACAAGGATTTCGAACTCGCCCGCAAGATCGAGGAGGTCGTCCAATGGCAACCCGCCCGTGACGGCGGCGCGTTGGAGGGAACGCCCAAGGACGATCCGCGCTTCGCCTATATCAAGTACGACTGACGGCATGGCGAGCGACCGGCCATCCCATTCCGTTGCCCGCCCCGTCGTCCATCGTGACGTCGTGTGCCCGCTCTGCGGCCTCGGCTGCGACGACCTGACCGTCGAGGAGGAGCCGCTGTCGACGCTGGCGGTGCGCTCCACCGATTGCCCGGTCGCGCGCGAGCGCTATTCCCACACACCAGAAGCGGAACCGCCGCGCGTCGCGGGTGTCCCGGTGCCGCTGGCGGAGGCGGTGGAAGTCGCTGCCGCGGTGCTGAGCGCGGCGCAAACGCCTCTGGTGGCCGGTCTCGGCACGGATGTCGATGGGGCGCGGGCCGCCCTGACGCTCGCCGAGCGGCTGGGAGCGGTGGTCGATCACGCGCTGTCCGACGGGCTGTACCGCAATCTGGCGGTGCTTCAGCGCACGGGCTGGATCGCGACGACCCTGGGCGAGCTGCGCAACCGCTGCGACCTGCTGCTGGTGGCCGGACCGGACCCGGCGGCGCTCCACCCGCGCTTCTTCGAGCGCTGGGTGGCGCCCACACCGGCTTTCCAGACGCCGCCCTCGCGGGAGGTGGTGTTCCTGGGCGGCGAACCGCTGGACGCCACGCGCGCCGCGCTTTCGGGTCTTCCCGTCACGGTGCTGGCCGGTGACCCTGCGAAGATTGGGGACGCGGCGGCAGCGCTGGCCGTGGCCGTGGCCGATCCGTCCCGTGCCTCGGGAGCCGCCGGCATCGCGGCCGGCGACATCGCCGCCCTGGCGGAGCGGTTGGTGACGGCGCGCTACGCGGTCGTGGCCTGGTCCGCCGCCGCCTTCGAGGGGCCGCACGCCGACCTGACGGTCGAGCGGCTGGTCCGCCTCGTGCGCGACGCGAACCGCCACACCCGCTGCGCCGGCCTGCCGTTGGCCGGGCACGACAATGTGATCGGGGTCAATCAGGTCTGCACGTGGCGCTTTGGAGTGCCGCTGCGCATGTCGCTGGCCGGAGGGGCGCCGCTGCACGATCCCCACCGCTTCGCCTGGGCGCGGTACACGGCCGTGGCGGACGCCGTCGTCTGGGTGTCCGCCTTCCGACCGGAGGTGCCGGCCTTTCCCGCGGGGCAGACCGTCGTCGCGCTGGCCCCGCCGGGAACCGCCTTTGCCAGCGAGCCGGCGGTGTTCATTCCCGTCGGCACGCCGGGCATCGACCACCCGGCCCATGTCTTCCGCAGCGACACGGTGGTCGCCCTGCGCGCGCGCGGGCTCATCGACCGTGGCTTGCCGGACGCCGCGGCCGTGCTGAAGGCGATCGCCGCCGACCTGCCGCAGGAGGCTCCCGCATGCTGACGAAACTCGCCGGGGCGCGCCTTTACGACCCGGCCAACGGGCGCGACGGCGCGGTGGGTGACCTGTTCGTCCAGGACGGGCGGATCGTCGCCGATCCCGGCCCCGGCGCGGCGCCGGACGAGGTCCATGACCTGTCCGGGCGGGTCGTGATGGCCGGCGCCATCGACATCCACAGCCACATCGCCGGGGGAAAGGTCAACATAGCGCGCCTGCTGATGGCGGAGGAGCACCGCGCGGCGGCGGAGGGGCCTTGCGGTTGCAGCGGCCTCGCCACCCCGTCCACCCACGCCACGGGCTGCCGCTACGCCCAGATGGGCTACACGGCGGCCTTCGAGCCGGCGATGCTGCCGAGCAACGCCCGCCACGCCCACTTGGAAATGGCGGACATCCCGCTGATCGACACCGGCGGCTATCTGGTGCTGGGCAACGACGACCTGCTGCTGGAGCTTCTCGCCTCCGGCGCTGACGAGGAGGCGGTGGCCGATTACGTCGGCTTCATGCTGAACGCCACGCGCAGCCTCGCCGTCAAGGCGGTGAATCCCGGCGGAATTAACGCCTTCAAGTACAACCAGCGCCGCCTCGACGTGGACGAGAACGGCCCCTTCCACGCCATCACGCCGCGCCGCATCCTCACCGCCCTGGCGGGGGCAGTGCAGCGCCTGGGGATCCCGCACCCGTTGCACCTGCACGGCTTCAATCTCGGCGTCCCCGGCAATGTCGAGGCGACGCTCGACAGCATCGCGGCGGTCGATGGCCTGCGGCTCCACCTCACCCACGTCCAGTTCCACGCCTATGGCGCCGAGGGCGACCGGAAATTCTCCTCCGCCGCCGCGCGGGTGGCCGAGGCGGTCAACCGCCGGCCCAACATCTCGGTGGATGTCGGGCAGATCATGTTCGGCCAGACGGTGACGGCCTCGGCCGACACCATGGCGCAGATGAACAACACCGGGCTCGCCCACCCGAAGAAATGGGTGATGATGGACATCGAATGCGACGCGGGCTGCGGCGTCGTGCCCTTCCGCTACCGCGACAAGGCTTTCGTCAACGCGCTGCAATGGGCGATCGGGCTGGAGCTGTTCCTGCTGATCGAGGACCCCTGGCGGATCTTCCTCACCACCGACCACCCGAACGGCGCGCCCTTCACCAGCTATCCCGAGCTGATCCGCCTGCTGATGGACTGCGATCACCGCCTCGCCCGGATGGCGGAGCTGCACCCGGCGCTGCCGGAGCACACCATCCTGGGATCGCTGACGCGCGAGTATTCGCTGGGCGAGATCGCCACCATGACCCGCGCCGCCCCGGCGCGCATCCTGGGCCTGACCGACCGCGGCCATCTCGGGCCGGGGGCGGTCGCCGACATCACCGTCTACACCGACCGGCCGGACCGCCGCGCCATGTTCGAGAAGCCGGACCTCGTCTTCAAGGACGGCCGCCTGATCGTCCGCGACGGCGTGGTGGTGGCGCTGGTCCAGGGGCGCACGCATGTGGTGGAGCCCGCCTACGATCCGACGATCGAATCCTGGATGACGCGCCGTTTCGACGAGCGCATGGGCCAGCGGCTGACGCATTTCCGCATCGCGGAGGAGGAGATCCGCGGCGGCAACGGCCTGGTCCGCCACGCGTGCCAGCCGGGGGCTTTTTGATGCGGCTGAACGGCGTTTACATCGAGGACACCTTCGCTGAGGCCTTCCCCATGCTCGGCACGCGGCTGGTCATCACCGCCGACACGCCGGACTGGGTGGAGGCGGCGGTGGTCAGCATGACGGGCTTCGCCACTTCGGTGATCGCCTGCGGCTGCGAGGCGGCGATGGAGCGCGTGTTGTCGTCTGATGAGACCCCGGACTCCCGGCCCGGCGCTGCCGTGCTGCTGTTCGCCATGTCCAAGGCGGAACTGGCGAAGCAGGTGGCGCGCCGCGTCGGGCAATGCGTCATGACCTGCCCCGGAACGGCCTGCTACGCCGGGCTGCGGGAGGGCTCGGCGATTCCGCTCGGCAACGCGCTGCGCTATTTCGGCGACGGCTGGCAGATCGCCAAGCGGGTCGGGTCCCGCCGCTATTGGCGCATACCGGTCATGGACGGCGAGTTCCTGTGCGAGGCGGCCACCGCGGCGATCGACGGCGTCGGCGGCGGCAACTTCATCATCCTGGCGGCGAACCGTCGCTCCGGGCTGGCGGCGGCGGAGGCCGCGGTGCAGGCGATCCGCGAGGTTCCGGGCGCCATTTTGCCCTTTCCCGGCGGGGTGGTGCGCTCCGGCTCCAAGATCGGCGGCAAGTACAAGGGTCTGATCGCCTCCACCAACACCGCCTTCTGCCCGACCCTGCGGGCGGCGGTGCCGGCGTCTCTGGTGCCGGAGGGGGTGGAGTCCATCCTCGAACTGGTCATCGACGGGGTGAGCGAGGCGGCGGTCGCCGCCGCCATGCGCGCGGGCATCGCCGCCGTGGCGGACCTCGGCGCTGCGGGTGGGGTGGTGTCGGTGACCGCTGGCAATTATGGCGGCAAGCTCGGCCGCTACCAGTTCCGCCTGCATGAGGTGATGGCATGAGCGGCGTCATCCTCACCACGCGCGATCCTTCCGGTCCGCCGATCGACATGACTGGGGTCCTGCCCGAACGGCTGATCGAGGGCGGGCGGGAGGCGCTGGCCGGGCTGATGCTGGGCCGTGGGCGGGGGCGTCACCGGTTGGACGCGCTGTTCACGCTTGAGGACGGCGGCCCTCCCGGTACCCTGATCCTGCGTCCCGGCGGCGCGGTGCTCGACGGGGTGGGGACGGGCATGACCGCCGGGGACATCCGGGTCGAGGGGGAGTGCGGCGCCTACGCTGGCAGTGCCATGCGCGGCGGCACGCTGACTGTCGCGGGGAACTGCGGCGCCTTCGCCGCCGCCGGAATGGCCGGCGGGCGCCTGCACGTCGCGGGCGATGCCGGAGATTTCCTGGGGGCGCCGCTGGCCGGCGGCACGCGCGGCATGAGCGGCGGCTCCGTCGTCGTCATGGGCAACGCCGGCGACCGCGTCGGCGAGCGGATGCGCCGTGGCCTGATCGCCGTCCACGGACGGGTGGGGAGCCTGTGCGGCGCCCGGATGATCGCCGGGACCATCGCCGTCGGCGCCGGTTGCGGCCCCGATGCGGGGCAGGCCATGCGCCGCGGCTCCATCCTGCTGCCCCAAACGCCGGATGCCGTTCCGTCCGGCTTCGTCGATGGCGGCATGAACGACTGGCTGTTTCTGGACCTGATGCGGAAGGAGCTGATCGATGGCGGGGCTTGGCCCAGTGGATTCCCAACCGCCGGAACCCGTGCCCGGCGCCTTATCGGCGACCGGTCGGCCGGAGGGATCGGAGAAGTGCTTATCCTGTCAGAAGGGTAGCGGGCGCCTTCCCGTGATCCGGGCCGCCGCCTTTCTGACCGTCGCCGCCGCGCTCCTGCTCGGGGCCCCGGCGTGGGGCGCCGATCCGCTGGTGGCCCGCATCGGCTATCTGACCCGCGCGGAGGAGCCGCGGATCCCCCAGACCTTCCTTGAACCGGTGTCGGACGACGAGGGCGTCCAGGGCGCCCGCCTCGCCATCGCCGACAACAACACGACCGGGCGGTTCCTCAACCAGCGCTTCGATCTGGTCGAGATGACGGTGCCGGAGGACGGGCGCGTCGAGGACGCCGTGCGCGACCTCGCCGGGCAGGGCATCCGTCTGCTCGTCGCCGACCTCAAGGAGGATGCGCTGCTCGCCGCGGCGGCGATCCCCGAGGCGGGCGGCATGCTGATCTTCAACACCCGGGCGCCGGACGACGACCTGCGCAACGAGCGCTGCCGCGCCAACCTGCTGCATGTGACGCCCAGCCGGCGGATGCAGGCCGACGCGCTGGCCCAGTATCTCGCGTCGCGGAAATGGATGAACTGGCTGCTGGTGGTCGGGCGGACGCCGCAGGATGCCGCCTACGCCGACGCGATCCGCGCCGCCGCCAAGCGCTACCGCGCCAAAATCGTCGAGGAGAAGCACTGGACGTTCGAGGACGCGAACCGCCGCGTCGACACCGGCCACGTCACCGTCCAGTCGGAAATCCTCACCTTCACCCAGGGCACCGAGCACGACGTGCTGGTCGTCGCCGACGAGGCGGACGGGTTCGGCGAGTATCTGCTCTACCAGACGTGGCTGCCCCGCCCGGTCGTCGGCACCCATGGGCTCGTCCCGACCGCGTGGTCGCGCGTTCATGAGCAGTGGGGGGCGACGCAGATCCACAGCCGCTTCGAACGGCAGGCCGGACGCTGGATGCGCCCGCGCGACTACACCGCCTGGATGGCCGTCCGCGCGGTGGGCGAGGCGGCGACGCGCACCAAGTCCGCCGACCCCGCGGCGCTGGCCGCCTTCGTGCGCGGCCCGGACTTCACCCTGCCGGCCTTCAAGGGGCAGGGGCTGACCTTCCGCGACTGGGACGGGCAGCTTCGGCAGCCGGTGCTGCTGGCCGGGCCGCGCGTGCTCGTCTCGGTGTCGCCGCAGCCGGGCTACCTGCACCAGTTCTCGGAACTCGACGCGCTCGGCGACGATCGCCCGGAAAGCCGGTGCCGCACCCGCTGAGAAAAGCCCCGGCAGGGGGCAACCATGGGAGGGAACGTGATGTCGTTAACCGGAGGAGCCGCCCGGATCGGCGCGTTAGCGCTGCTGGGCTTCGCCATCGCCCAGCCCGCGCAGGCGGACACGATCTTCGTGTCGAATGAGAAGAGCAACACCGTCTCGGTGGTCGATGGCGGCAAGTTGCAGGTGGTCGCGACGATCAAGGTCGGCCGCCGGCCGCGCGGCATCACCTTCAACGAGGACATGACGCAGATCTTCGTCTGCGTCGGCGACGACAACCGGATCGACGTCATCGACGTGGCGACCCAGAAGGTCGTCGACCGGCTGCCCTCCGGCCCCGATCCGGAGCTGTTCGTCCTGGACCCGCAGGGACACCGGCTCTACGTCGCCAACGAGGATGACAACATGGTCTCAGTGGTCGACATCGCGACAAAGAAGATCATTGGTGAGATCCAGGTGGGGGTGGAACCGGAGGGCATGGGCGTCAGCCCGGACGGCAAGATTCTGGTGAACACGTCCGAAACGACGAACATGGCCCATTTCATCGACACGGAATCGCACAAGATCATCGACAACGTGCTGGTCGATGCGCGCCCGCGCGTCGCCCAATTCACCGGGGACGGGCGGTTCGTCTGGGTGTCGTCGGAGGTCGGCGGGACGGTCAGCGTCATCGACGCGTCCTCGCGCAAGCTCGTCCACAAGATCAGCTTCGCAGTCCAGGGCGTGCCGCGCGAATCGATCCAGCCGGTCGGCATCCAGCTGACCAGCGACGGTCAGCGGGCCTTCGTCGCCCTCGGCCCGGCCAACCGGGTCGCCGAGATCGACGCCAAGACCTACGAGGTGAAACGCTACCACCTCGTCGGCCAGCGCGTCTGGAATCTGGCGCTGTCGCCGGACGAGAAGCGCCTCTACACGACGAACGGCGTCAGCAACGACATGTCGGTGATGGATTTGGAGCGCGGCCGGGTCGTGAAGTCGATCGCGGTCGGCGGTGCGCCCTGGGGCGTGATCGTCAAGCCGTGATGGGGGCTTTCCAAATCCCCTCTCCCCAGAGGGGAAAGGGCTAGCAAGCGAGCGCAACGGCTCCCGGCGATGGAGACGACATGGATTGCTTCGAAACGGCGCCTCCCGAACCGCGCGCCATTCCCGGTGGTGCGGCGGCGGAACCGGTCCTGGCGGTCGAGGGGCTGAGCCACAGCTTCGGATCGCGGACGGCGCTGGACGGCGTGTCGTTCGGTGTCCCCGCGGGGCGGTTCACGGTGTTGCTGGGGCTCAACGGCGCCGGGAAGACGACGCTCTTCTCCCTGATCACGCGAATCTACAACACCCGCCAGGGGAGCATGCGGGTCTTCGGCTTCGACATGCGCCGGCACCCGGCCCAGGCGCTGGCGCGCATCGGCGTGGTGTTCCAGCAGCCGACGCTCGACCCGGACCTGACCGTCATCCAGAACCTGCGCTACCATGGCGGGCTGCATGGTCTGGCGCCCGCCGACATCGAAGCCCGGGCAGGGGAGGAACTCGCCCGCATCGGCTTGGCCGAGCGCGCGGACGAGCGGGTGCGCACCCTGTCCGGCGGGCAGCGGCGGCGGGTGGAGATCGCCCGCGCGCTGCTCCACCGCCCGAGCCTGCTGCTGCTGGACGAGCCGACCGTTGGGCTCGACATCGAGCTGCGCCGGCAGGTCCTCGACCATGTGCACGATCTCTGCCGGGAGCGCGGGCTGGCCGTGCTGTGGGCGACCCACCTGATCGACGAGGCGCGCGACGGCGACGGCGTCGTGGTGCTGCACCGCGGGCGCGTGCTGGCCGCCGGGCGGGTGGACGAGGTGTGCGCCGCCACCGGCACCGCGACACTGGGCGACGCCTTCGCCCGGCTGACGGCGAAGGGGGTGGCGGAATGAACGCGACGCTCTGCTGGCGTTGCCTGCGCGCGGTCATCGTCCGCGAGGGGCTGCGCTTCGTGCACCAGCGCGAGCGGTTCTTCGCCGCCCTGGTGCGGCCGCTGGTCTGGCTGGCCATCTTCGCGGTGGGCTTCCGCGCGGTGCTCGGCCTGTCGATCATCCCGCCCTATGAGACCTACATCCTCTACGAGGATTACGTGACGCCGGGGCTGGTGGCCATGATCCAGTTGTTCAACGGGATGCAGAGTTCGCTGTCCATGGTCTACGACCGCGAGATGGGCAGCATGAAGACCCTGCTGGTCAGCCCGCTGCCGCGCTGGTACCTGCTGGTCTGCAAGCTGCTGGCCGGCGTCCTGGTGTCGATCGCCCAGGTCTATGTCTTCCTCGCGATCGCCTGGTTCTGGGGTGTCCAGCCGCCGGAACTCGGCTATCTCGCGGTGCTGCCGGCCCTGGTCCTGAGCGGGCTGATGCTGGGCGCGCTCGGCCTTCTTCTGTCCTCCTTCATCCGGCAGTTGGAGAATTTCGCGGGCGTGATGAACTTCGTCATCTTCCCGATGTTCTTCGCCTCCTCCGCGCTCTACCCGCTGTGGCGCATCCGCGAGGGCAGCCCGACGCTCGCCTGGATCGCCGGGATCAACCCCTTCACGCAGGCCGTCGAGCTGATCCGCTTCGCTCTGTATCTGCAATTCAACGGCATGGCTTTCCTGGCCGTCGCCGCGTGCCTCGCGCTGTTCCTGGGGGGAGCGATCCTCGCCTACGATCCCGGGCGTGGCTTCTGGGCCCGCCGCGGCGGGCCGGCGGAACAGGGGTGACAAGACGGGCGGAACCGCCCCCGGCGACCTGCGGTTGATGGAGCAGACGACCGTCCGGTCATCCCGCCGGGCGGGCTCGGGTGGAGGAAACGTCATGACGGGACATTCCGACAAGACTCAGGACCAGCCGCGCGGCGAGAAGAGCGTTCTCGGCAGCGAGCAGGAATTCAAGAAGGACGAACCGCAGGACGCCGGGCGGGACGAGCGGGCGAAGGAGGACATCGGCCGCATGGGCGAAGCGTCCCGCCAGAACCGCAGCACGAAGGACGCGGGTTAGCAGCGCCCGACTTTCCCAGATTCGTCCAACATCATGCCGGAGGACAGGTCCATGAAACATCTGCACATCCTGGCCGGTGCGTCTCTGCTGGCCCTCGCGTCGGCCGCGGCGGCGGTTCCGGCGTCGGCCCAAAGCACGGGCGGCGCGATGCCTCAAGGCTCGGGAAGCCAAAGCTCCAGCCCATCGACCGGCGCTCTGCCGGACAATTCCCTGGCCGGGCAGCGGCAGGGCACCGTCGGCGGCGGGGTCACTCAAGGCGGCGGACAAGGCGGCACGTCCGGCTCCACGACGCCCGATTCTTCGGCGTCCGGTGCGTCGGGCGGTTCCACGAGCGGCACCGGGGCGCTGCCGGACAATTCCCTGGCCGGACAGCGGCAGGGCACCATCGGTGGCGGCTCGGTGTCGCAGGGTGGCAACACCAAGTCCGAACCGCCGAAGCAGGGCTCCGGGCAATAGAAGGACGCGCGTTCAACCGTTGAAGGGCTGTTCCGGGACGGCGTCGCGGACCGCGGCCAGCGCGGCCGGGTCCAGCGCGCCGCCCCGGTTGGCACCGGCGCACAGCGCGGTGCGGAAACCGAGATAGTCTGGCGCGAGCGGCAGCAACGCCGGAATGTCGTCGAGGCGCAGTGAACCGGCGAGCCCGGTGAGCAGGCCGTGGCTGCGCGCCTGTACCAGGAAGCGTGCCAGTTCCTCCTTCGTCTTGTGCCGCAGCAACCCGCCGGAGCCCTTTCCGGCGGTGTCGAGCATCGCTCCGGCGAGGCCGGCTCTCGCGATGTCGGGAAGCAGAGTGCCGGGGTCGGTCCAAAGATCGGCGAACAGCACGGCGACGATGCGGGTGCCACGCCGGGCCTCCGGCGCCAGCGCGGCCACGCAGCCCACCGGATCGCCGGATGGAAACAGCCCGATCTTCACGTACTCGACGCCGCAGGTCGATGTTTCGGCCACCCGCCCCGCCACGATCATGGGATCCATTGGCAGGTCACCGACGGTGGCGCTCAGCGGCGCGCGAACGGGCCATTGGCGGGCCGTATCGACGGCGCGGACGATGCCGTCCAGCGGCCACGCTCCGAGCGCACCCGTTTTCGGGTCCTTCAAATCCAGAATGTCCGCACCCCCCCGTGCGGCGAGCGTCAGTTCCTCCAGTGACGCCACGCTGGCGAGCAGCAAGGTCATGACGCGCCGTCCCCGCTCGCCCGGTGTTCGGCGATGCGGTCGAGCAGCCAGCCCCACGCCTCCAGCTCCACGGGACCGGCGGTCTTGCCGATGGCGATGGACAGATAGTCGATTTCGCGGTCGATTTTCTCGGGCGGCAGGAGGTGCAGGCGGCTGACCAGGATCGCCCCCTCCACCACGGCGGCCTGCGCCCGGTTGAACCCACGGAAGGGGCGATGGGTGACGAGATGCACCGGGCGGCAGTTCAGGCGCGGGCGCACCCCGTCGTCCTCCACCACAGCCACTTCCAGTTCCTCATGCGCCAGCGCTTCGGCGAGCACGGCGCCGCGGATGCGCTCCGCCGGGACGGTCGGCCAGTCGCGTTGCCGCCCAGTGACGCAGCCGGCGAACACCCGGACGTCGTCGGTGAAGTTCACCACCGCGCAGCGGGTGGCGAGCAGGTTGTCGAGCGTGCGCGACGGGCGGAAGGGGGCCAGGACATAGCCGGTCTCGGTCACCGTGGCGCCCATGGGGGCGACGTGGACGTTGCCCGCCATGTCGCAGCTCGTGATGATGGTTTCGCGGATGAAGGTCACGTCGCGCGCCTCCCCGTGCCATCCGGCGCGTCCACCGCCACGCCCCAGCGCAGTTCGTTGTCCTGGCTGTAGCGCTTGCCGAGCTGCCAGGCGACCTGTGCGCGGGCCAGTTCCGCCCCGAGATAGAAGGCGTGCCCCATGTCGGTGCGGGGATCGATGTGCGGGAGCAGGGCGAAGGGATCGCAGGCCACATGGTGCCCATCGCGGTTGTAGAGATGGAGCCCCTGTTCCGTCACCTCGATCCGGTAGTTCGGGTCGCGGATGCGGGCGGCGAGGTCGGCCACCTGCTCCGGCGTGCTGGTGAAGGGCTTGCGGTCGCGCAGGCAGAGCAGGGCGTCGCCGAAATTGCGCGGCAGGGCGCCGGCCTCCGCGGCGGCGAAGAACTGGCGCCGCGCCGCGTCGAACTCGCGGATGGTCCGGCGGCAATGGGGGCTGACCTGAACCGTCAGGATGTGGTCGATGCGCAGTTCGGAGACGATCCCCATCAGCAGCGCGGTCATCCCCGGCGTGTCGGCGTCGGTCAGTTCGGTGACGTTGCCGACCCCCATCAGGATTTCCAGGTCGGGGTGGCGCGCCCGGACTTCGCGGTAGCGGAGCAGGGAGTCGGTGAAGCCGTGATGGATCGGCTCCAGGATCGGGTCGGCGATGCAGCGGCGTCCCGCGCCGCGGGTGGCGTCCAGCGCGCGATAGAGCGACGGGAGATCGCCCGGCGTGGTGGGGATGACGACGGGCACCGCGTCGGTCTCGCGGGCGACCCAGGCGGTCTCCTCGGTCAGGCTGAGCAGGTAGGACGCGCCCGCCGCGGCACCGCGCAACAGCTCCCTGGGGTCGAGGGAATCGACGCTGACCGTGTGGCCGGCCTCGCGCAGCGCCGTCACCGCCTCCTCCAGATGGGGAAAGGGATGGTCGGGCAGCCCGCCGAGGTCGATCACGTCGGCCCCGTCCGCCGCGAAGCGTGCGGCGCGCTCCAGGATCGCCGGCACGCCGAGCAGCGGCGCCTCGACGATCTCGGCGAAGATCCTGGTGCGGTAGCGGCTGAGATCGAGCGGGGCGGCCTGACGCTGGAAATGCTGGGGCAGATCATCCAGCTCGTCCGGACCGCGCTCGAAGGGCACGCCGAAATGGGCGGACAGCCGGTCGAGGTCGCCGCGGAAACGCCCCGGCAGCAGGACGAGGTCGGCCCCCTCGCTCGAGGCGAGGCGGCGCAGCACGATCTCCGTCGTCGCCAGCGCCGCGACCTTGATGCCGAGATTGACCACGGTGGTCCGGAACTCCAGCGGTTCCAGCGCGGCGAGCACATGGCGCAGGCGCGGTTCGGCCAGCGCGCCGGTCAGGAACAGGACGTGCTTGGGGCGCTCAGCCATCGGCGTCCTGTTGATCGGCGGGCAGGGCAAGGTGGGTGCCGCACGGGTTGCCCTGGTCCAGCGCCTTGGCGAAGCGCTGGTGCTCGTCCCGCGACACGCACCAGACGGCCCCGCCGTAGCGCGCCATGCGGTCCGGCAAGGCCGGATCGACGATGCCCTCTGTTACGAGCTGCGTCACGGGAGTGACGGCGTCCGGCAACGGGGCTGACTTGACGAGGACCGCGCAGGTGGCACCGAGCGCGCCGGCCAGCCAGACCGCCAGACTGTCGGACGTGACGTCCCAGCTTTCCGCCACGTCGGCGCTGTCCGCCAGGGGAAGCGGCATCCAGACGGTCGGGCTTGGCCGGCCGCGCAGATCGGCGAGGTTGCGGGCGGGTGTCAGCCGCGGCTCCAGGTCGACCAGGGCGGTTCCGTACTGCTCCATGGCGAGCAGAGCCATGCGGTGCGCGGCGCGGTCGCCGAAGCCGAGCGCCGGCTGGGCGTCGCGGACGGCGTCGGCGAAGGGACCGCCGCCGGGAACGATCACGACGCGCAGACGCCGCGCCGCGGCCAGGATCTCCAGCCAGCGTCGCAATTCAGGGGTGCGCCACAGGCTGCCGCCCAGCTTCACGACCCACAGTGGCGCGCTGCTCATGATCCCGTTTGCGCTCCCTCGGGGCGGGTGCGCTCGATCACCACGCCGACGCCGCCGGATTCCGGAACGACATCCAGCTTCTCCACCTGCACCCGCGCGCGGGTCACATCCGGGTTGGAGAAGCACAGGGCGAGAATCCGGTCCCCCAGCGTCTCGACGAGGTTCACATGGGCGCCGTCGCGCAGGGCGCGGATGCCGTCGATCAGGAAATCGTAGGACAGCACCTCGTCCAGGCTGTCGGTCATCGGCCGGTCGGGCCAGGGCAGCGTCAGCGAGACGTTGATCCGGACGCGCTGCGTGCGGTCCTTCTCCTGGTCCCAGACGCCGATACGGAACTGGTCCACATAGTCGCGCAGCGTGATGTCGTAGTACCGGACGCGGCTCGCCGGCGGGCGGTACGGCACATAGGAGAGCAAAGCGTCGTCGGCCAAGCGATCCTCCTCCCCGTGTCGGACGAAGGTTGGCTCCCCCGCCTCGGATGTCGTCAGGGTTCGTCACCGGTCGGACGGCGGCGCGACCAACAGGCGGTGGCGCAGCAGCCAGTCGACGCCGCGTTGCCAGGACCGCTCGTTGTCGCCGCGGATGTCCGCGTTCGCGACGGCGATGATCTCGCCGTCTCCGGTGTCATCTCCGGTGCGGCGCATTATAATCTGCATGTTGAGGATCAGCGTGCTGATCTTATGGATGAAACCCGTCACCACGATGTCCGCGCCGGCCCGGCGCCCCAGGTCGCGTTCGCAACCGTTGCACCGATGGAGCGACGCCGGCACCTCCGCCGCGACGGCGCTGTCGCGGACGCTCATCACCTCGTAACCGCCGTCCTTCAGCCCGTCGCGCAGCAGCGCCGTGACCCGCTCCAGCCGTCCGGCATGGTCCGGATCAGAGGGTTCCCGGCTGGTGTCCACCAGTTCCAGATCGAAGACCAGAACCTTGGCCGGTGTCTGCGCCGCCGCTGGGACCGTACCGCTCAACAGCAGCAGGAACAGGAGCGCCGTCGCGGCGAATTCCGTCGGCCTCATCCGAATGCGTGGATGGGCAAGGGTGCCCGATGTCCGGCAGACTCTCGCCATGCGTCACCGCTCCGCTGTCCTAGCCGCCGCGTTGCTCACCCTGGCGTCCGCCCCGGCGGGGGCGGCCGGGGGAGACCCGGACTGGCCCTGCGTCCAGATCCTCGTGCCGACCCTGTCGTCCGGCCAGATCTGGTCCGGCGATCCCATCGAGGGGAAGGAAGGCGACTGGCGCGACATTCCCGGCGCCGAACCGGTCCTGAAGCAGCTCCTCGGCCGCCGGCTTGCTCCGGAGCAGGAGCAGGCGGCGATCGACCGCTTCGCCGACCAGCTGGAGACCAATGGGGGGGCGGACCGCAACGCCGCCCTCACCGCCCTGTTCGCCGGAGCCTTCGACGCGCTCAACCAGGAGCGCGGCCAAGCCATCTCGGCCATCAAGCGCTACGCCCACCAGCAGCGCATCCTGCTCGACAGCATCGACGCGGCGCTGACCCGTCTCCAGGCGCTTCCCGCCGACGCCCCCGAAGCGATCGCGTTGCGTGAGGAGATCGCGTGGCGGCGGCGCATCCTCGACGAGCGGCGGCGCAACCAGACGGCGCTGTGCGAGCAGCCGGTCCAGTTCGAACAGAAGGCCGGCCGCATCGCTCGGGACATCGCCGCCCGCCTGGATTAAGGCGAGCGGTTTCGGTCAGTTCGACGCGCCGCCGGCGAAGGGCTCGACCGTCTCCAGCCCGTATCCCGCCTCTTGCCAGCGCATGGCGCCGTCGGAATACCAATAGACGTTGCCGTACCCCCATTCCACCGCGCGCTTCGCGGCGTTCCAGGACATCCAGCAGTCCGGCTCGCAGAAGAAGACCAGCCGGGCGGCCCGATCCCCGTGACTCACGGTTTCCAATCCGGTGCGGAAATAGCGTTCCTGCTCGCCCGACAGGCTGCCGTAGCCGACGTTGGGCAGCCAGACCGCCCCCGGCAGGCTGCGGCGGGGCGGCGGAACCCACACGGCCGGCGCCGGACGGTCCGGCGGGCGCGGCGGCGCCGGCATCACATCGATCAGCCGCGTGTCGGGAAAACGCTCGATCAGCCGCCGCAGTTCCGCCAGGGTCACGGTGGCGGCACCGGACAGGCCGGCGGGGGTCGGGGCGCGGTACTGGTCCATCCGGTAGCCCGGCGGTTCGATGGCGGCGGCGGTCTTCAGCGCGCCGTCCGGGCCGATGAGCGGGACGTGGTAGCGCATCAGGATGCGGTCGATGTCGTCCTGGCGGCGCTTGATGAAGTCGTTGAGCCAGTGCTTCCACTCCGGCTCATCGGAGCGGATGCCCATGGAGATGTTGAATTGCAGCCGGGCGCCCGCCGGCTCCTTGACCAGCGGCACGACGGTCAGCGGCTCCGTCTGCTGGGCGGCGAAATAGCCGGCGATCGGCCCCCAGATCACCGCGGCGTCGGTCTTGCCGGCGGCGACGTCCTCGATGGCGTCGCGGGCCGGGTTGTTGGCGCGCGTGTCGGTGTTGAGCTGGTAGGGCTCCGTCCGGGTGATGCCGTAGAGCCGCAGCAGGTTGACCGCGGGCGTCTTCTCGACGACGCCGATGCGGGCGTCCTTCAGGGACGGATCGCCCACGCTCTCCGCCCGGATGCCCGACTTGGTGCGGTAGACGAGAGAATAGACGGTCCGGTAATAGGGGTTGGTGTTCTGCATCAACTCTTCGCCGGACGCCGTTCCCATCACGAGGTCGCACTGCCGCGCGCGCAGCGTGTTGCGGACGAAGCCGATGGTCTGCGGCCACCAGTAATAGGTCACCGGCTTCTTCAGGTCCTCGCCGATGAGCCGGGCGATCTCGTTCTCGAAACCCTCCATCCTTTCGTTGGAGTAGGGCAGGAGGTTGCCGTCGGCGCAGACGCGCACGGTCTCGCGCTCCGTCACCTCGACGGCGTGGGCCGGCGCGGTGACGGACAGCAGAGCCGCGGCGCTGGCAACGACGGTGAGCACAGAAGGAAATGCCATGAAGGGTCTTCCTCCGCCGGATCAGCCGCCGATGCGTTGCGGGCGTCCGCCGGGCAGCACGCCGTCGGCCCGCGCCTTCAGGTAGCGGTAGATGTCGTCCAGGTGATCCATGATGTTCGGGTCGAGGCCGAAGGAGGGCATCACCTTGTCGCCGGTGGCGCCCTGATTCTGGCGGCCGTTGACGACGACCTCCTTGAACTCGTCGTAGCTGAGGCGTTTGAGCGAGTCCGCGAGGCTGGGGGCGAAGGACGACCCCGACGCGTCGAAGCCGTGGCAGGTGTGGCAGGTCGCGTGGAAGCGGCGGTAGCCGTTGTAGGTTCCCTTGTCCACCTGACCGTCCTTGACGATGTAGGTCGGTGTTCCGTCGGGGGTTGTCGGCGCGTCCTGCGCCAGGGCGGCGAAACAAGCGAGGGTGCCCACCGTCAGCGCACCGGTCAGCAAGCCAAGTCTGCGTTTCATGGATGTCGAGATCCTTGCCCGGAAGCCGGGTCCCAGTGAATGCCGAAGGCTCTAAAGCAAAACCCCCGGTGCGTTGCGGCACCGGGGGCAGGTCTGCCGATCACTTCTGGTCCGGGATGTGGAACACTGTCAGGACGCCGCCGAGCTGGGTGTATTCGCCCAGCGACTGGTGGGCGCCGACCGCGCCGAGGCCGGCGGTCGCCACGCCCGTCCCACCGGCGCGGTTGGGATGGACGGCCTGATGCCACTGGTTCGCCCCGGATTCCTGGGTCAGACCGGCGGCGAGACCGATGCCGGCCCAGCCGCCGACGCCGGACAGGACGGCTACATACTGCTTGCCGTTGTGGGTGTAGGTGTTGATGTTGCCGATGATGCCGGATGGGGTCTTGAACCGCCACAGCTCCTTGCCGTCCTTCATGTCGACGGCGACGATATAGCCTTCCAGCGTCCCGTAATAGGCCAGGCCGCCCTTGGTGGTCAGAGCGCCGCTCCACACCGCGAAGCGCTCCGGCCGCGACCAGACGATCTTGCCGGCCGCCGCGTCCCAGGCGATGAAGTTGCCCATGCCGCCGTGCGAGTTCGGCGTCGGGTACATGGACACGGTCGAGCCGACATAGGCCTGCCCCGCCGTGTAGGAGACGGAGAACGGCTCGTAGTCCATGCAGATGTGGTTGGTCGGGACGTAGAACAGGCCGGTGTCCGGCGAGAAGGAGGCCGGCTGCTGGTCCTTGGTGCCGAGTGCTGCCGGGCACACGGCGGCGGTGTTCTTGTCCTCGCCGTTGGCGAAGGTGCTGTATTTGTCGACGACGTTCGGCCGTCCGGTCTTCATGTCGACGTCGGTCGCCCAGTTGACCGTCGGGTCGTATTTCTGCGCGACGAGCAATTCGCCGGTCGCCCGGTCCAAAGTGTAGGCGAAGCCGTTGCGGTCGAAGTTGACCAGGACCTTGCGCTGCTGGCCGTTCATGGTGATGTCGGCCAGGATGTTCTCGTTCACCCCGTCGAAGTCCCATTCATCAAACGGCGTCTTCTGATAGACCCACTTCGCCTCGCCGGTCTCCGGATCGCGCGCGAAGATGGTCATCGACCATTTGTTGTCGCTCTTGGCCCGGTCCTTGTCGACGGCCCGCTGCGTCGGATTCCAGGTGCCGGGGTTGCCGGTGCCGTAATAGATCAGGTTGAGCGCCGGATCGTAGGTGTACCAGCCCCAGGTGGTTCCGCCGCCGCGCTTCCATTCCTCGCCCGGCCAAGTAGAGACGCCCAGATCCTTCTGCCCGATGGGCTTGCCCATCATCATCGTCTTCGACGGATCGATCTTCACGTCGGCATCGGGACCGGTCGAGAAGGCCCGCCACACCATCTTGCCGCTGTTCGTGTCGTAGGCCGTCAGATGCCCGCGCACCCCGAACTCGCCGCCGCTGATGCCGACGAAGACCTTGTCCTTGACCACCAGCGGGGCCGCCGTCAGGGTCTCGCCCTTGGTGTGGTCGCCGTTCTTGGCCTTCCACATCTCCTTGCCGGTCTTGGCGTCGAGTGCCACCAGCGTGTTGTCCGCCTGGGCCAGGAAGACCTTGCCGTCGGCGACGGCGACTCCGCGGTTGACGGTGTCGCAGCACATCACCGGGATGACGGTCGGGTCCTGGACCGATTCATATTTCCAGATGACCCGCCCTGGGTTGTTGAGGTCCAGCGCGAAGACCTTGTTGGGGAACGGCGTGTGAATGTACATCACGTCGCCGACGACGATCGGCCCGCCTTCATGGCCGCGCAGAACCCCGGTCGAGAACGACCACGCGACCTGGAGATTCTTGACGTTGTTGGTGGTGATCTGGTCGAGGGGGCTGTACCGCTGCCCGGCATAATTGCCGAGCTGGGACGCCCAGTTGTTGGGGTTCGCTTCATTCTTGAGAATACTGTCGTTCGCAGAAACCGAGCCGGCGGCGACGACAGCGACAGACGCCAGAAGCCAGCGAGACAACACCTTCATGACGATCCCTCCCGTTGTAGCGCTTATTGTTACCCAAAAATCAATGGGCTTCTTGCTTATGGGCGCGACACTGATTGCAAAAGGGCGTTGTCGCGCGGATGTTGTTGCGCGGTATGTTCGGTTCTGAATTCAATATTCAGAAAAGCTGACGCCAAATTGGTACTTAATGCTATATTGGGACCATCTTCTCGTCAAGGCTCTGCCGAATAGAAAAAACCAAACAGTGGCCCTATGCCAGATTTATCCAGGACCGACCACAAATTGGGAGTAAGTGGATAATCCTTCAAAACATGATTTTGTAATTTATTTATTTGCAGTTTTGAATGCGAATTTTGTGCAGGGCAGCAATATTTGCTGCAAAGCAGCGCGGCCCGATCCGTGGCGCCGGCTGTTGATGCATGCGTTCCGGCCTTCGTCCGCCTTGGCGGAAGCGCCGAAGGCGCCGGCTCATCGAGCTTTCGTACAGGAAACGCGAACCATGTTTGAACTGGTTCTGGTGATTTGTCTGGCCGTGCGGCCGGACCACTGCGCCATCGAGCGTCCACTCTCCTTCGAACGGTACCCGACCGCGGTCGAATGCACGCACAACAGTTACGTCCACGTCGTGCATTGGCTCATGCAACATCCCAACTGGAACGTCCGCCAATGGCGGTGCGAGCAGCCCGGGGCCTGACGCCAGCGCAGGTTGCTTCAAGGATAGAAAACACGTCACTCAACGTTCCGTTGACCTGCGGCGCGCCGACTCCAGACTTGCGCGAAGGCTTCTCTGGACCTTGCGGCCCGTTCCGTTTCATCCGCTGCACCAACGGATTTGCAAACTCCCAACGTTTAGGCATTGGTTAACCTTCGATGCCTAATGATTCGGCGCCCTGTGGTTTGGCTCATTTCCGAGCAGCCGGAATCGCGCAATCCTGTCCTCGTCCTGGGCATGGCATGCGGCTTGCTCTCGCTGATCCACACGATGTTGGCACAGCCGTGCCGTTGCGTTTTGGAGCGCCCGATGTTTGTTACCCTGTCGATGATCTTCTGCTTGGCGTCCGACCCGACCCAGTGCCAGACCATCAACCCGATGGTTCCCGACACCGAACCCCTGACCATGTCGAGCTGCCCGATCGCCGGTCAGATCGAGAGCGCCAAGTGGATCAACGACCACCCGAAGTACGAGCTTCAGCGCATCCAATGCACGGTGGGCAAGCGGTTCAAGCAGCAGGGCGTGTGAGGATCTGATCGCGCGAGACGGCTCGATCCCCTCTCACGCCAGCGCCGCGGCCCGGCGCAGGTCGGCCACGAACTCCGCCTGCGCCCTCCGTCGCTCCTCGTCTCCCGGAAGCCTCAGCAGGTAGGAGGGGTGGACGGTGACGAAACCGTCCCACCCGTCGAAGGCCATCGGACCCCGCTCGCGCAGCACCGAAACGGGCCGGCCGCTTAGCGCCAAGGCCGCGGTGCCTCCCAGCGCGACGACGAGGCGGGGGCGGACGAAGCTCAGCTCCGTCATCAGCCACCAGCGGTAGTGCTTGACCTCGCCTGCGGTGGGGGATTGGTGGATGCGCCGCTTGCCGCGCTGGACGAATTTGAAATGTTTGACGGTGTTGGTCAGGTAGAGGCCGCTGCGGTCGATGCCGGCCTCCTCCAGCGCGGCGGTCAGCAATTGGCCGGCGGGGCCGACGAAGGGGCGGCCCTCGCGGTCCTCCTGGTCGCCCGGCTGCTCGCCGACGATGGCGATGGCGGCACCCTCCGGCCCCTCGCCCAGCACTGCCTGCGTCGCGCCCGGCACCAGCGGTTCAGAGCGCTGGATCAGGCGGTTCAATTCGGCGAGGCTTTCCGGGGCCTGCCGGGCCATCGCTGCCACGGCCTTCTCGGGCATGCGGCGGCGCGGGATGACGGCCTCCGCCTCCAGCATCGCCTGGACGCGGGAGGGGGCGGAGCGGACCATGGCCGGGATGGCCGCCGTCTCCGGCATGTTGGCCCAGTATTTCCGTGGCATCTCCGCCCGCATGGCCGTCGGGTTGACCCGCGCCGGGTTGAAGGTGCTCTCGTAATAGCGCTGCCAACCCTCGGCGAAGCGGTCGTCTGCCAATGAATCTGGACGCTCGGCTGGCGGGCCGGTCAACAGCCGCTGGCGGTCCCAATGCAGCGAGCCCTTCGGCGTCAGGATCGTCCACGCCATGCTTTCGAAGCGCTCGACGAAGAAGGGGGCGACGGCCTCGACGATGTGGTGGTCGGGCTCGAACCACGCGACGTAGCGTTCCCCGCCGTCCGGGCCGGGGAGTGCGCGGAAGCGCAGGAAGGCGTGCATCTTGTGGATGTCCCGGCGCACCGCCTTGTCAAGCCGCTCCAGCCGGTGCACCAGAGGATCGGCGTGCTGGTCGAGCAGAGCCCGCTCCCCATTCAGCACCCGCCAGACCAGCCGGTGGAGCAGGGCGTAGCGCTCCGGATCGCCGTGGCAGACGACGGTTTCGATCAGTTGTCCGACCGCCTGGGGCAGAAAGACCGGGGCGCCGTTTTCGGAAGCGGGCGCCGCATCGTCGCCGAACAGCGACGGCGCGCCGACGCTCCACAGCACCTCGTCGGGCGCCGTCCGGGCGGCGGCGAGGCGGCGCACCGCCCGGCGGAAGCCGTCGAGGTCCGCCCCCTCCCGCAAGGTGATCGTGTGCATCGTCAGAACAGGCTCAACTGGCTGGACGGTGTGACCAAGCGCTGGCGCAGGTCCAGCCGGTCGGTCAGCCCGCCCACGGGGTGGTAGTCGGCGGCGATCAGGAAGGGACGGGCGCGGCGCAGCCCGCTCGACAGCCGCCCCAGATCCTCCATGCGCAGGCGGGTGTGGCGGCGCGCCGACAGGATCTTGTCGACGGCGCGCGCGCCCAGCCCCGGCACCCGCAGCAGCATCTCGCGGTCGGCGCGGTTGACGTCGACCGGGAAGCGCTCGCGGTTCTTCAGCGCCCAGGCCAGCTTCGGGTCGATGCCGAGGTCGAGCATCCCGCCCTCGCCGCCGGACGCGATCTCCTCCACCGTGAAGCCGTAATAGCGCAGCAGCCAATCGGCCTGATACAGGCGGTTCTCCCGTTGCAGGGGCGGCGGCTTGACCGGCAGCACCGAGCTGGCCTCCGGGATCGGGCTGAAGGCGGAGTAGTAGACGCGGCGCAGTCCGTAGCGCTGATAGAGCGTGCCGCTGGTCTCCAGGACCGAGCGGTCGGTGGCATCGTCGGCGCCGACGATCAGCTGGGTGCTCTGGCCGGCGGGGGAGAAGCGGCGGCGCTCTTCCTTGGCCTCGACGATGCGCTCGTTGACCTGTCCCATCACCGCCTTGATGGTGCCGCCGTTCTTCTCCGGCGCGAAGGCCTTCAGGCTGTGGTCGGAGGGCAGTTCGAGGTTGATCGACAGGCGGTCGGCCCACAGCCCGGCCTGCTCGATCAGCCAGGGGCTGGCTTCGGGGATGGTTTTCAGGTGGATGTAGCCGGCGAAGCCGTGGTCGCGCCGCAAGGTCCGCGCCACCAGCATCATCTGCTCCATCGTGTGGTCCGGCGAGCGGATGATGCCGGAGGACAGGAACAGACCCTCGATGCAGTTGCGCTTGTAGAAGCCGAGGGTCAGCGTTACCACCTCCTCCACCGTGAAGCGGGCGCGGCGGACGTTGGAGGAGCGCCGGTTGATGCAGTAGACGCAATCGAACAGGCAGTGGTTGGTCAGCAGGATCTTCAGGAGCGAGACGCAGCGCCCGTCCGGTGTGTAGGCGTGGCAGATGCCGGCACCGGTCGTCGAGCCCAGCCCCTCCTTGCCGCCGCTGCGCGGCTTGGCGCCGGACGAGGCGCAGGAGGCGTCGTATTTCGCCGCATCGGCCAGAATGCCGAGCTTCTCGATCAAGGCGTCGTCCATCGTCCCATCCCACGCTGCTTGTGTGTTCCTAATATGTTCTCGTTGGGGTGGGTGGCAAGCGGCGTGTGCGGCCATGGGTGAGACAAAGTCCGACCGGCATATCTTCGGCAATCTTGGATGGCACGGAAGCGGGACCACATATCCGGGATGAACCCGCATCCGCCATTCCGTCTCGGCCGCCGCACCGTCCTTGCCGCCACCGCCGCCGTTGCTGCCGCGTCCCTCGGCGGCGCCCTGACGCGCCCGCTGCAGGCTGCCCAACCCGCAGCCGGTGCCATGTTCGATCCGGTCCTGCTGGACCGGGCGGTCAAACAGGCGGCGGCGCTCGACCAGATCCATGCGCTGGTCATCGGGCGGAATGGGGAGGTGGTGTCGGCGGAGGCTTTTCGGGGACCGGCGGTGAGCCGCGCCGTGAACGTCAAGTCGGTGTCCAAGACCATCGCCGCCTCGCTCGCCGGCATTGCCATCGACCGCGGGGTCCTGAGGAGCGTCGATGACACCCTCGCCGAGGCGGCGCCGGGGCTGGTTCCGGCGGGCGTCGATCCGCGGGTGCGCCGGATCACCATTGCCGACCTTCTGACCATGCAAGCCGGTCTGGAGCCGACCTCCGGGCCGGGCTACGGCCGCTGGATCAACAGCCGCAACTGGGTCGCCGACGCACTGCGCCGTCCCTTCGTCACCGAGCCCGGCGCGCGGATGCTCTATTCGACCGGGAGCTACCATCTGCTGGGCGCGGCGCTGTCCAGCGCATCGGGGCGCAGCCTGCTGGCCCTGGCGCGGGACTGGCTGGGCGAGCCGCTGGGGATCGAGGTGCCGTCCTGGACGCGCGACCCGCAGGGCTTCTATCTCGGCGGCAACAACATGGCGCTGTCGCCGCTCGACCTCTTCCGCTTCGGCGAGCTGTGGCGGCAGGGCGGCTTGTGGAACGGACATCCGGTCATCAGCGCCGCCTGGGTGGAGGCGTCGTGGGTGCCGCGCACGCGCTCTCCCTTCTCCGGCGACGACTACGGGTACGGCTGGTTCCTCGCCAAGGCGAAGGGGCACCGCATCGCCTACGCGCGCGGCTACGGCGGGCAGATGCTCTATCTGGTGCCCAGCCTGGGGCTGACCGTCGTCGTCACCTCCGACCCCGGCCGGCCGGCGCGCTCGGATGGCCATGTCGGCCTTCTCAACGCCCTGCTGACCGACGCGATCATCCCGGCGGCGGAAATGGCCTGACCGGCCGGTGGGTCAGGCGGACAGCGCATCGCTGCGCAGCCGCCGCATCACGTCCCGTCGCGGCAGCCAAGCCACCAGCACGGCTCCGACCGCCGCCATCGCGGCGACGGTGCTGAGGAAGGCGGCCAGGGGAACAGCGCCTCCTGGCAGGGGAGCGCCCTCGGCAAGGCTGGCGACCACCACCGCGCCGCCGACCCAGCCGAGCGGAACCGCGACCGCGGCGACCGCGGCGCCCAGGAGGACGAATTCCAGCACCACCGCCTGGACCATCGAACGCCGCCCGACTCCGAGGGCGTGCAGGATCGCCATTTCCTGAAGCCGCCGCCGGGCGCTGCTGGCGATGGCGCCGAGAAGGACCACGACCGCCGCGCCGAGAGCGACGGCGGACAGGCCGTCGAGAAGCCCGCGCACGGTCTGGACGGTCGCCCCGAGCGTGTCCAGAACCTCCGCCACGCGGATCGTGGGGGCTTGCGGGATTGCCTGCGTCACCGCCGCCTCAACCGCCGGAACCGCTTCGGGCGAGGACCAGACGGCGGTGACGAGGCTGTGCGGCGGCGGTTCGGGGAAGGGGGAGAGGAGAACCGGAAAATCCAGGTCGAGCCGCGTCCAGTCGATGCGCCGGAGGTTGGCGATCGTCGCGGTCACCGGACCGCTCGCCAGGGCCAGTGTGAGATTGTCCCCCACCGCCAGCCCCAGCCGGCGAGCCACCTGCGCGTCCAGCGAGGCGAGCGGCGGGCCGGTATAGCCCTCGGGCCACCAACTCCCCGCGACGATCCGGTCGGTGGGGGCCGGGCGGTCGCGCCAGGACAGGCCGCGGTCGCCGCGCACCGCCCAGCCGACGGAGCGCGGGGCGTCCGCCTCGGTGATGGCGGCGCCGTTGAGGCGGCTGATCCGGGCATGCAGGAAGGGCGCCGTCTCGACCCGCCCGACGCCGGGCAGGGCGGAGAGCCGTTCGCTCAAGCGATTGCCATCCGGCGGGGGAAGGTTCAGGACGACGACGGAGGGCGTCTGCGCCGGCAGCGTCGCCGCGACATGGCCGGTCGCCGACCGTCCGACCACGCCGACCGCCACCAGCAGGGTCAGGCCGATGCCCAGAGCGACGGCCACCGGGACCGTCGGCGCGCCGGGCCGCCCGAGGTTGGCGACGGCCAGCCGGACCACCGGTCGCCGCCCGAGCGCCAGCCGGCGGGCCACCCAGGAAAGCCCCCGTCCCAGCAGCGCGAAGCCCGCCGCGACCACCCCGGCGACAAGCAGGAATCCGGCGACCGCGAGCGGCATCCCGGTCCAGGCGGCGAGAAGACTGGCGAGCGCCAGCCCCAGAAGCGCGACGGCGCCACGAGTCCGCCAGCCCAAGGGCTGGGACAAGCCATCCACCGCCCCCCGCCATATCGCGGCGGGGCTGGTCCCGGCGGCACGGGCCAGCGGCGGCACGGCGCAGAGCAGCGCCGCCAGAAGCCCGACCGCCCCCGCCAGCAGCAAGGCTGCTGGATCGACGGCGCCACCCGTCTCCGGCATCCAGTCGAGCGGGAGCGCGCGCACCGCCGACGCGGCCAGGACGGCGCCGGTCGTCACGCCGATCAGCAGCGCCACGCCGACCACGGCCAGCGTCTGCAGCAGGAATGCGGTGAAGAGCAGGCGTGGCGAGCCGCCCAGCGCCTTCAGCGTCGCGAGGACCGGCAACCGCCGGGCGAGATGCGCCGACAGTGCCCGACCGATGCCGACGCCGCCGATCAGCAGGATGGACAGCGCCCCCAGAAGGAACAGCGCGCGGGCAAGCTGCACGGTGCGGTCCACGCCCGGAATGCCGTGCGAGGCATCGACGATCCGCCATCCCGCGTCGGGAAATTGGCGCTCCAGATCGCGCAGGACGGCGTCGGAGCGAACCGTCTCCGGCAGGAGGAGGCGATAATACCAGTAGACGGGCATCCCCGGCTCCGCGAGGCCGATCTCGTCCAGCGCCCGGCGGTCGATGATGACCCGCGGGCCGAGGGAGAAGGCGCGGAAGGCCCGGTCCGGCTCATGCTGCAGCACGGCGCGGATCGCGACCTCGGCGACTCCGAGCCGCAGCCGGTCGCCGACTTTCAACGCCAGCGCGTCGAGGAGGTCGGCGGACACTGCCGCTCCCCATCGCCCGTCCCGTTGGGCCAGAGCCTCGGCCAGGGACGGGGCTCCGGAGACCGTCGCGGCGCCGACCAGCGGGTAAGTGCCCTCGACCGCCTTCAGTTCGACCAGGGCGCGGGCGTCGCCGCTCACCGTCGAGGCGACGGGCCGCAGCTCCGCAGTCTCGCCGACCCTGCCCATCGTTTCGAGGACGGCCCGCTGCTCCGGCGTGGCCGGGGCGTGGAACAGGCGCAGGGCGAGGTCGCCGCCGACCGCCTCGCGCGCGGTGGCCCGCATACCCTCCAGCACGCCGCCGCTGAGCGAGCCGACGGCGGCCATCATGGCGGTCCCCAGCGCCACGCCAAGGACGACGATCCAAAGTCCGGCGACGCCGCCCCGCAGGTCCCGCCAAGCCAGCCGCAACGCGATGCGCAGATGAGTCATGGCGGACATATCGTGAAGGTCCCGCCGGCCGGCAACCGTTTTGGCCGCATACAAAATCCCCTCTCCCGTCTCGGGAGAGGGACTGTCTCTTATACACATCTGACGCTGCCGACGATTATACGC